>CACYEW010000378.1 GCA_902773455.1 uncultured Ruminococcus sp. | reverse complement strand
CCTTATCGGTCCGTACACTTACGTGGAAGAAGATCCCGGCGAACAGCCCGGTGAACCCTCGCCCACCTCTGACGCCGCCGTTATCGCGATCGCGGCACTCGGCTGCATAGCGCTTGCAGGCGCCGTAGTTGCAAAGAAAATCAAGTAATTGAAATTCCAAAAAATACACCGGCAAACGTCGGTGTATTTTTATTGTAAGATGAAAAAATATATATACTGCATATTGACAAATCCGTGTTTTGTGATATAATTAAAATAATTAAAGTAACTATTTTGTAAAAGGAGAAAAAATGAAAAAGATTTTTGCAGTTCTTCTTGCAGTCGTGATAGCGGCTTCGTCGCTGTTCATCGCTGCAAGCGCGAAAGATCCCGATACGTGGCTCTGCGCACCGGGCGACTCGTTCTCTACCGGCTGGTGGTTCCATCCCATTCCCGCTAAAGACTGGGAATGCAGCGTAAGCTTTACGACTCCCAACGCTTTTGACGGTATGTATTACGCCGCATTTTCCTGCGAGGGCGAAGGCGTGACCGTTAAGATCGAAGTTCTTGACGAATCCGGCGCCGTTGTCGACAGCGTGGAATCCCAGGTCGTCGGCAACCACAACACTTCCGCAAACGCTATTGAAGTACGTTTTCAGAAGGCTCACGCGGCAGGCGCTTACACCATCCGCTTCACGCCTACCGATAAATACGATAACGATAACGCTCACTGGGTGCTCGCTTCCGCAGCCGCCGGCGATATCGCGACAGAAGTCGTCGGTAACGCCGCAACGAACGGCGACACGCTCGCCGCTCCGGCTATCCTTCTCGTCGGATGCGACGCTCCGTCAGCCGAACAGCCCGCCGAACAGCCCGGTGAACAGCCCGGTGAACCCGCGCCTACTTCCGACGCGGCGATCATCGCCGTTGCGGCTCTCGGCTGCATAGCTCTTGCAGGCGCTGTAGTGGCGAAAAAAGTTAAATAATTCCGTTTAATCTTGATCCCCCGACGCCTTGCCGGGGGATTTTTATCGAAAAGGAGATACTTATGAATACTGTTTTTACGGGAGGGAATATGCTCTTCCGCGTATACGCGGCGGAAACGATAAACAAGATCGCAGGCCTTGCGGCTGAAGCTCCGTCGCTTTCGCTTGAATTTCCGTGCAGGGCGGAAGCTTTGTTTACAACGTGGGGAATGAGAGCGTATAAAAAAGAGGAGATCAGAGAACTGTTTCCCGATCTGAAATACATATTTTACGGCGCCGGATCGGTGCAGAGCTTCGCTTTGCCGTTTATAAAAAACGGCGTGAGAGTTTTTTCCGCCTGGCAGGCTAACGGCGTGCCGGTCGCCGAATTCACCGTATCGCAGATATTGCTCTGCGGCAAGCGTTATTTCGACGTGATCACCGGTGAAAAAGGTACGGTACACGGCAATTACGGCAATAAGGTCGGTATAATCGGGCTCGGCATGATCGGAAAACTCGTCTGTAAAATGCTTTCCGCATATAAGCTCGACGTTTACGCTTACGATAAATTCCTGCCCGATGAAGAATTTGAAAAACTCGGCGTCAAACGCGCCGATCTCGGCTTTATATTCTCCGAGTGCGATATAATTTCAAACCACCTTGCAAACAACGCGCAGACGAGAGGTATGCTTGACGCTGAACTGATAAAGAGTATGAAGCCGGACGCGTATTTCATAAACACCGGCAGAGGAGCGCAGGTCGATCATAACGCGCTTTATGAAGCGCTGTGCGCCGAACCGAAAAGAACGGCTCTGCTCGACGTGACCGATCCCGAGCCTTTGCCCGAAGACCATCCGCTTAAAACTCTGAAAAACGCGATCATATCGCCGCATATCGCAGGCAGTCTCGGCGACGAGGTCGCGCGTATGGGCGAATATATGTGCGAAGAATTCGAAAGAATGATCAAAGGCGAGGCGCCTCTGTACGAGGTGACGGAAAAAATGCTGGAGGTGATGGCGTGAAAAAAGGTCTCGTTTCGATAACCTTCAGAAAATACGGCGTCGAAAAGATCGTCGATATCTGTAAACGAGCAGGTCTGCAGTATATCGAATGGGGCGGCGATATACACGTGCCGTCCGGCGACACGTCAGCCGCCGGAAAAGCGGCGAAACTCTGCGCCGATAACGGGCTGATACCCGTCGGCTACGGCAGCTATTATAACGCCGCCGACGGTTTTTCGGCGTTTCTGCCGGCGCTTGAAAGCGCAAAAACGCTCGGCGCGCAATATATACGCATCTGGGCGGGCAGGAGCAGAGAATACGATCAGTCAGATGCTGACAATATCAAAAAAGCCGTTGCCGAAGCGAAGCGGTACGGCGTCGCCGTCAGCCTCGAATGCCACAGAAAGACCATGACCGAAAACGTTGATAACGCCCTGAGGCTTTCGGAGGAGTGCGGATGTTTGCTCCACTTTCAGCCGAACCCCGATATAAGCCATAAAGAAAATCTGCGGATACTGCAGAAAACGAAACCGTATCTCTGCGCCTGCCACGTCTTCGCGTGGGATAAGGGCGATATCCGTCTGCCGCTCTCCGCACACGCCGGCAGATGGAGTGAGTACGCGGCGGCCGCCGGCGACGTCCCGTTTCTGCTCGAATTCGTACAGAACGACAGCGAAACCTCGCTTTGTATCGACGCCAAAACGCTTGAAAACATTTTAAAATAATTTTGCAAATCATTTTGTGACTTTCCGTATCCAAACAGTCATTTTGTATATAGAGTAAAGTGTTTTTAATCCGGTGATTTTTTACGCTTTAATCGAAGACAAAAAAATGGAGGGTTTTATGAAAAGATTTGTTTCGACTATACTGTTATTATCGTTTCTTTTCTTATCGGTTTCATGCGGCGGGCGTACGCAGACAGACGAACGTCCGCTAGAAGATTTCGGCAGAGTCGAGGGCGATTATCTGTTCAAAGTCGCATCCACGAGAACGGCGGGTTTTTTTCCGCTTCTGAAATATAACGTTCATAACGGTGAGTGCTTGCCCGTATGCCCCGATATTTTTTGCGCTCATAATGACGAAAACTGCTTTTTTTACAACGTCGGCATTTTTACAAACATAGGCAATACGCTTTATATTGAAAGACTTGACAACGTCACGGGCAGATACGGCATATATGAATTTAACGTGGATAACGGTACCGGTAATTTCATTCGTTATAATGAAGAACCCATGATGTTTTTGACGTCATACTACCGTTATCTGTTCTACTGCGTTAGAAATAAATGTTACAGATTCGATACCGAAAGCAAAGAGCTGTATACTTTCCCGCAAACGCCTTCGACGTATATCGAGAGAATAACAAACGGCAATATTTACTGGCGGACGGATAAAAACGAAAACGGAGCCCCGATATATGCGGTGACCGACCTTGACGGAAACGTAAAGATCGAAAAGACCGACAACTTCATACGGTTCGGCAAATATTATTATCGCGGAGAATTCAACGTCGGAGGCGGAGTTTTCGCTTATAATATGTATCGCTCGGAGGATAATGAAAACTGGGAACGCATAGCCGAAAAAATCGGTATGGGTATGTTTTTGGGCGACCGCATATTCTATTTTGATCCGAACGTGAAAAAAACCGGTAAACACACGAAGCTTTATTCAATGGCTATGGACGGTACCGACGTACGGCTTGTTGTCGACGATGAAAATATCAGTATGGAAAT
>CACYEW010000377.1 GCA_902773455.1 uncultured Ruminococcus sp. | reverse complement strand
GTTGACAAGAGCGCGGAGAGCCGCGCTCTGTTTTTTCGGTTTACCGTGTTTTATGCCGGGCAGCGCCATTATTTCGGCGGCGTCGGCTTTTTTCGTTTTTATCTTCATTTCAGTACAGCATCTATATGAGAGTAGTTATTTCCGGGCTCGGAGACTTCGCGAGTGGCGTTATACGAGAAATACAGGCGCCTGTCTTTGCCGTTGTTTTTGACGGTTATTCTCACCTTGTGTTCGCCTTCGGAGAGCGTCAGCTCGGCTCTCTGCTCCCACGGCGAGCGGTGATACGCCGGCAGATACAGCGCTCCGTCGGAATCGATCAGGACGTTTCCGTCAAGCTCGAGCTTAGTCGGGTTTTCACAGTTGCAGATCAGTACGGTCTTTCTCGTCTGCGGTTCGTAAAGCGTCGCTTCGCACACGAACGTTTCGGCTTCGCCTTCAAGCGTCAAAGTCGATCCGGCGAAATACTTCTTTTCACCGTTTATGCTCCATACGTTCGGACGAAGCACTGTGAACGGAAGTCTGTATTCGGTCCATACGGAATCATCGTTGATCCTCGTCAGACTTAAACATATCCTGTTGACTCTCTTATCGGGCATCGCTCCGGCTTTCACCGTGAAACGGACGGTACCGGTTCCTTTCGGAGCGATGATGAGTTCTTTTTCTCCGTCGGAACAAAAGCCGTCCGGGCAGATGAGCGCGGCTTTCACTCTCCAGCTCCAGCCGCTTTCGTTTCTGAGTTCAAAACGGACCCTGCAATCGCGATCGGGGGCGCACACCGGTTCCGTTTCATAGTAAAGCGCCGCGGAAAAGCCGCGGTTTTCGTCCGCCGTTATTATATATTTCTGATACGAAGCGTCGGTACGCGACGGAGCGGCGGCTTTTATCGCTTCCCTGTCGGAGTATTTCAGCATATTGTAAAGTCTGATACATTCACGCGTGAGCTCGTCGAGATCTTTGGGAGCGTCAAGTCCTCTCACCATCGCCGAAACGACGATCCTGTCGCCTACGGGTCTGCTCCATTTTTCCGGTATGTATTCCGTACCGTACATTATGCCGAGAGTCGCGGCGGCGGTGGCGACGGTGCAATCCGTATCGTAACCGAGATTCACGGTTTTCAGTATCGCGTCTTCGAAATCCTCGCCGTAGAGTATGCCGCATACGCCGAAGGCGATGTTCTGCGGCGCATAGGTGAAGTTGGGCGAGCCGTAATTACGAAGGACCTCTTCTCTTACGAACGAAAGCGGCTTTCCCTCGCGGTAAAGACAAAGCGCAAGCGCGACGGCTTTATATACGATGCATTCTTCCGGTATACATTCGAGCGCAGACTCGATAAGGGATTCTTTATCGGAATTTTCGTACGCTGCCGCTTGCATAGCGGCGTTGAATATCTCGCCGTATACGCCTTCTCCGCCGGCGTGGTCCACTATCGCGTCGCGAACAGCCAAAGAGGCGGCAAGTCCGGGATCGCCCGCGGCGACAGCCGCCCAGATTTCGGATCTGATAGGCGAGCCCATGCAGTCGGCAAAGCAGTTGTCAAAGCTGCCGGAAAACGGAGGCTTGAAGCCGCAGCGCATATTCGTTGAAGCGCAGCCGTACTCGTCAAACGGGAAAAACACGTGTTCGCGCCACGTTTCCGCTATATCGTCGGCGGTGATCGCCGCGCCTTTGACCTGCAGAGCGTGCAGATTGACGAGCTGAAGATCAAGGTCGTCGTTAGGCAGGGCGCCGTCTTCGGAGAGCTTCGGATACCATTTTATATCCATCACGCGCATCTGCCCCTCGACCGGTCCGCCGAGCGTGCCGCCTATATTCTTTCCGAGCCAGCAGGCGTAGATTTTATCGTACAGAGTTTTTTCGTCGAGCATAACCGTTCACCTCATTAATTTTATATCAATATTATAACTTAAATAACGGCGAAAATCAATACTTTTACTTGAAATATACCGAAAAATATGATATACTGTTTCCGAATTTATCGGGAGGTATATCATGGGCAGAGAAATCACGGCGGAAGTCACGAATATGATAATGATACAGGATCCGCAGACGAAAAAAGTCGTTGTGCTGAACAGACGGCTTTCCTGGAAGGGCATATCCTTTCCCGGCGGTCACGTTGAAAAGAACGAGAGCTTTTATGAAAGCGCCGTACGCGAGGCGTACGAGGAGACGGGGCTTCGCGTACGCGATCTGCGGTTTTGCGGAGTGATAAACTGGGAGTGCGCCGAAGACGGTTCGCGCTATATAGTCATGCTGTATAAAACCGACAAGTATGAGGGCGAGCTGAAGCCCGGAACGGAAGAGGGCGAAAACTTCTTCGTCGATATAGAAGAGCTGAAAAAAAGAAAGACAGATAACCGTATCGAAGATTATCTGCCGTTGTTTCTTGACGATAATATTTTTGAATCTTACGAAAAATACAGTAAAACGAACGATGAGAAATTCCCGGTAGCTTATTTCGGAAAATAGCTGCCGGCTGCCGTTCGCGGCTTTATCTGACGTACTCTCTGTAATCCACGAGATCGGTATGAGGATAATAGATCGCGAGTATCTGCTCTGCGCTATAGCCGAGATTTGCGAGGTCTTTACAGCCCCACTGGCTCGCACCGACGCCGTGACCGTGGCCGGAGCCGATGAATACGAAATCGGAAGAAGACGCTCCGCTTGGTACGGTGCTTCCGACGAAATCGAGCGTTTCGGCTACGACGTCGCAGGTAAGCATCGACGTTTTCGTTTTTACGATAAGCCTCTCGGGCAGATAAGCCGATTTGAGCCCTTCGGCAGTCATGACGGATATATCCGTTTCGTTTTTTATTATTTTTATACCGTTTTCGGTCATAACGCGCAAGCCCGATACGGAGTCAATCCCTCCGGGTTTGCCGTTTTCTATTACGCCGTTATGAAGTATCACGAAATTGGCGCAGTTGGTATAATCCGAAAACGCGAGTTTTACGTTTCTCGCGCGGTTGATCGTAACGCTCGTACCGCTCGTATCCGTCACGGTTACCGAATAGACGTACGTGGAATCGGTGCAGAGGCGGTTGATCTTGACTGATTTTACGGCGTTTTTAAGCGTGGTGTAACCCGCGGCGCGAAGCTGAGCGAGAAGCTCCGTCGGAGTTGCGGTGAACTCCCAATGCCCGTACCTGTTCGCCTCGAGATCTTCCCACGGGGTCATCTGTCCCACGAGATATTTGAGCGCCGCCTGATTCCACACCTCATGCCCCGCCGCCATACTTCCGCCGCCGAGGTCCGTATACTGACACTTTATCGGTTCGCCGTCGCACAAAAGTATCTGACCCGCCGTCTGTATGACCGCCGCGTGGACGGTAGCGTTAGAATGGCTCAAACCGAGGCAGACCTGGCAGCAGCTGCTGTCGCACACGTCGGCGTAATAAGCGGCGTGTTTTGCGTTTTCGTGGCTTCTCGATATGGCGTAGGTCCTTGCGGCTACAGCGAACGCTTTGAGCGTTTCAAGCGGCCACGTGGAATAGATTTCCCACGGCACGACCGATTCGACGTACCGTTCGAGCTCGCCGATGTAGATCATCGTCACGCCGTCGACGTCCGAGGATTTGTATCTTCTGAATTCGAGAATGCCGTCGAAATAGTAACCTCTCTGGGTTTTTACATATACTTCTTTGTCCTGCTCCTTCACCGTCATAAGACCGAGACCGTATTTCTCTTCCGACATATCGAAATCAAAATACACATCAGCCGTGAAATAGTCGATCACGGTCAGGCAGGTGGAGGTCGGTCTCGTTACAGAGCATTCCCTTCCGAAAGCTTCGGAAACGGTATTCAGATCCGACTCCGCGGCGGAAGAAGATGTATATGCGCCGACTCTGACGCGGTAATATCCGTCTATATAAGCCGGGTATATGGTCAGGCCGAGTTTATCCGCGGTCGGTTTGTTTTCGGTGATGAATTCAAGCGTACGCGTCTGCGATATGAACGCGCAGTCGAGCTGCAAATGGTATCCGCCGGCGACGATATTCGACGACGAGGCGTAATAATACCATTGCTGCGACGACGAAGACGTGACGTATTTGCGGAGGTTTCCGCCTTCGCATACGGACACGTCGTTTTTGTCAAGCGTCCAGATATGATGAAATTCATTGTCTACGGTCGTCTGATACAGCTCGAAGCCTTTGGTGCCGTTATGCTCCTTGACCTCGTGGCTGTCGCGCGCGTCGTCGCGGAAATACACGCCGACTCGCATAAGATAATCGTCTTCGTTGAAGGGCGGTATCTCGTCGTCCGGCACTTCCGGCGGTTCGGGCGGCGGTTCTTCCGTTCCGGTCGCCTCGCCTGTATCGGTTTCCTGCCCGGCGTCGGGCGTCACCGGCTCCGTTTCCGCGGCCGTCTCCGTCGCATCGGTCACGTCGGTCACTTCCGTCGCTTCCGTCACGTCGGACATATCCGTCGCCCTCGCTGCAACCGGCGCCGTAACGATCATAACGGTACAGAGTATCAGACACAACGCCGAAACGAGACGCTTTTTTATAACGCCCGTATTCTTGTTTTTACTGTTCGGCAACCGTGTATTCACCCCTTATCAACAGAGCCGTGCCGTTTTGGATCACGGCTATACCCGAACCGTTCGCATACGATATCTCAACGTAATTGCCGACGGTAAGCGAAGATCCCGCATTGAGAGTTTTGTTTGCCGAAATATCCTTCACGGCTCCGGACGAAGCGGGTCCGAACACCGTCGCCGCTCCGGTTTGAAGTATCAGCTCGCACTTGCCGAGCGCCGTTATCTTCTGTCCCGCGGAAAGATTCAGGCTTTGGAATTCCGCCGAGGCGGAACCGGAACCCGAAGACGGGAAGGAATAGTTTTTAAGCTCGTCCTTCACCACCTGTGAAACGTAGTCTTTGAAGCTCTGGTCGTTTACGAGAGCCTGTGCGACTTCGTCCGCGGTGACGTTTGAGACCTTGCCGTCGACGTAGCTTTTTATCGACGGCGTGAGTACGTTTTCGATATACGAAAGCGAAACGAGAGGATCGTTTTCGGTCACGTACGCGTCGTCGGTAGCCGACACGAAAAACGAAAGGAACAAAACGAGCATAAATACCGCCGATGCCGCTTTTTTGATGGTCGTGATCTTGTTTTTCATAATCAATCCTTAAAATCAATCCTTATCTGCTGTGCGTTTATGTCGAACTCGTCAAGCAGCGCCCCGGGCGCGGGGAGCTTTATTTTTCTGTATTTCTGAATGTTGTCGTAAGGAGCGTCCGCTTCGCGGAAAGCCGAAACGATCTTCTGATCCTTTTTCAGCGTGAAGAGCGTTACGCCGCCCGCCGTTCTCGTCGGCTTGACGGGGATCAGCTTTGTCGAGAACAGTATCGCGCGTTTCGCGTCGGATATCATCGCGATATTGAACGGTTCCGTTTCGTAAAACGCGGCGACGAGAGGCGATTTCGTCGAATAGGCTCCGGTCAGCTTTTTACGGTTGCCTTTCGTTTCGTACGCGCTCATCGGTATCTTGACGCCCTTGCCGTTTTCGAAGATATAGATCATATTGTGCTTGTCGTCGTAATTATCAACGATCTTCATATAGACCGCTTTTTCGCCCTCGTCGAAGCCGAGCTTGGCGGGGATGTAATCGCCGAGATCGGAAGCTTTGCACGATTTGAAATCGCAGAGGCGCGCTCTGTATATCTGACCTTTGTCGGAAACGAATATGACCGATTTCAGATTGTCCGACGTTTCGCGGCAGACTATATAATCCTCGTCCTTCAGCAGGTGGTTCTCGCCCGAGCGGAGCGACGTGAGCGGTATTTTTTTGAAGAAGCCGTGCTTTGTGAACACCGCCGTGAGGTTGAAGTTTTCTATATCCTCCTCGGGCTTGTATTCGGGCAGATCGTTATTATCGTAGAGTATTTCCGTCTTTCTCGGGATACCGTACTTCTTTTTGATCTCGGCAAGCTGTTTAACGATGATATCTTTGACGCGTCTGTCGCTTTTTATCGTGTCTTCGATATCCTTTATTTCGGCCTGCAGAGACGATATCTCTTTGACTCTGTTGAGTATATATTCTCTGTTGAGATAACGCAGTTTTATTTCGGCCACGTATTCCGCCTGGATCTCGGTCAAGTCGAAAGCTTTCTGCAGGTTCGGCACGACGTCGGCTTCCTTTTCGGTACCGCGGACTATCGCTATCGCCTTGTCGATATCGAGCAGTATCTTGCCGAGGCCGAGAAGCAGATGCAGTTTGTCGCGCTTGGCGTTCAGATCGAATTCGAGCTCGCGCCTTACGCAGCCTGTCCTGAATCTGATCCATTCGAGAAGTATGCCGTTCACGCCGAGAACGACAGGCTTTTTATCGACGATTATGTTGAAGTTGCAGGCAAACGAATCCTGAAGCGAGGTGAGCTTGAACAGCTTCGTCATAAGCTTGTCGGGATCGACTCCGCGCTTGAGATCGATCGTGAGGCGGAAGCCGTCGAAGCCGGTCTCGTCGCGAACGTCCGAGAGCTCTTTTATCTTGCCGTCGGTCACACCCTTCGTGATCTCTTCGATTATCTTTTCTATAGACGTCGAATACGGTATCTCGGTGACGTCGATACAGTTGTTTTCTTTATCGTACGCGTATTTCGAGCGGAGCGTGAACGATCCGACGCCGGTCTCGTATATCGCTCTCATTTTGTCGCGGTCGAACACGAGCTGCGCTCCGAGCGGGAAATCGGGGCCTTTTATTATATCGAGCATTCTGTCGGGCGTGGTCTTCGGGTTTTTTATAAGCTCCGTCGTGCCGTCGCAGACCTCCGCGAGGTTGAACGAGCATATATTCGTCGCCATACCGACGGCTATACCCGTATTGGCGGCGACGAGTATGTTCGGAAACGCCGTCGGCATGAGCGCCGGTTCTTTCATCGTGCCGTCGTAGTTGTCTACCATATCGACGGCGTTTTTGTTTATACCTCCGAGTATCTCGCGGCATATCGGCGCGAGCTTGCATTCGGTATAACGGGAGGCGGCGGGCGCCGTATCTCTGCTGTACTGCTTGCCGAAGCTTCCCTTGGAATCTATGAACGGATGCAGGAGCGCCTCGTTTGCGCGGGTGAGACGTACGAGCGTTTCGTATATCGACGAGTCGCCGTGCGGATTGAGCTTCATCGTTTCGCCGCAGACTCTTGCCGATTTTGCTCTGTCGCCCTCGAGCAGTCCCATTTTATACATCGAATAGAGCAGTTTTCTGTGCGCCGGCTTGAAGCCGTCTATCTCCGGTATCGCGCGGCTGAGTATAACGCTCATCGCGTAGGGCATATAGTTCGTTTCGAGCGTGTCGACTATGAGCTGATCTTTTATTTCCGCCTCGATCACTTCGGTCTGTATATCTGTTTTCTTCTTTTTTGCCATGTCGTTATGT
>CACYEW010000376.1 GCA_902773455.1 uncultured Ruminococcus sp. | reverse complement strand
GCGGTCATAATACTGAACAAATACGGGATCATGGATTTTTTGAGTTTATTCGGAGTATGATATGAATTATTTGCTTGAGCTTTCATATTCGGGCGTCAAATACAGCGGATTTCAGATACAGAAAAACGCAAAAACGGTAGCCGGCGAGCTGACCCGCGCGGCGGGACTGCTTTTCGGCTGCCCCTGCAAGATAAACGGCTGCAGCCGTACTGACGCGGGAGTTCACGCAAACCAGTATTTTGCCGCCGTAAATCTGTCGGGAGACGGCAATAACGTGCCGGTCGAACGTATACCGGCGGCGATAAACTGCCTTCTGCCGTACGACATAGCGGTAAAAAGCGCGAGGATCGTCGACGACGGTTACAATCCCCGTTTTGAAGCCGTGTGCAAGGAATATAAGTATATCATATACAACAGCCCTTATAAAAACCCGTTTTACCATAAACTGAAGCTGCCTTACGGCAGACCTCTCGACGCCGAAGCTCTCGACCGTGAAGCGAAGGATTTTATCGGCAGCCACGATTTTTCGGCGTTCATGGCGTCCGGCTCGGACGTCGTCAGCACGGTGAGGAACGTTTTTTCGGCGGACGTCAAAAGAGAGGGCGACGACGTGATATTCACGGTCAGCGCGGACGGATTTTTATACAATATGGTGCGGATAATGACCGGAACGCTGTTATATATTGCGGAAGGCAAGATCGAACCCGGTTCGATACCGGAAATAATAAACGGCAAAAACAGAAGCAAAGCCGGTATAACCGTATCGGCTGACGGATTATATTTGAATAAGGTAGTTCTCAGATGAGTATATTCAAGAGAAGGAAAGCGGCGCCCGAAGGCGACGACGAGCTCGTCGGTACGAATAAAGAAGAGCTCGAAGAGCTTGAGCCTATAACGGGTCTTTACGAAGACGACGGAAAACCGCGGATAAATAAAAAATACAAAACCGCCGCTTCGTGGACCGGTATTTTGAAGTATACCGTTCTCGCGGCTTTCTTCGTGTATTTTATGGTAATGACTCTTGCGTATTCGTCGCAGATCAATATCGAGAATTTCAGATATATCATAAAAGATATGAATTTCAAGCTTCCCGTCAAGGCGGAGGATTACGGCGAGATATACTATATATCCGACCTTGAAAAGAGCTTCGCTTTATACCGCGGCGACTTCGTTTCGATCGGCAGAAGCCGCATTGACGTGATAGAGCTTTCGGGCAAGAACATACAGTCCGCGGAAATAAGCTGCGTAAAACCGCGTATGTCGGTATCGGAAAAATATCTGCTTGTATACGATCTGTCGAATAACGGATTTTCCGTTTTCAACTCGTTCTCGCTTTTATACAGCGAAACGCTCGATTATCCCATATCCTGCGCCTGCATAAACGACAAGGGGTATTTTCTGATAGTCACGAAGAGCGCGGAATACAAAAGCGTCGTCGTGATATACAATAACGATATGAAAAAAGTATATCAGTACAATACGAACGACGGATACGTTTTCGACGTGCTTTTCGATAACGACGGGAATTTTCTCCTTTATACCGTCAGCGCAAAGGGAGGCGGATTCGTCTCGCGCATAGTAAAGGGCGGCGTAAGATCCGAAACAAGGGAGGTTATCTTCGAGAAAAACAATACGGCGTTCATCTCCGCAAAACGCGCGGAAGGCGATCGCGTGTCCGTATTATGCGAGGATACGATAGCTTTCTTCGACGGCGGCGAGCTTCTCGGCGAATTCGACGTTTATCCGAGGGTGTGCCGCAAATTCGAAGCGTCAGACGGATATACGGCGGCGGTGATCTCGACGGCTGATACCGGCTCTGACTCGTATCTGTACGTTTTCGATAAAAACGGCGAGCTCATACACGAAGAGGCGGCAACGTCCGACGTGCAGAAGATATACGTACAAAACGGCGCCGTTTATCAGCTGTATACAGACAGAATAAGAAAAACGGATCTGAAAACCAATAAAACGTACGAACATAAGACCGAATATAACGCGGTCGCGCTCGTTTTCGTGGACAACGAGTTCGTTCTGCTCGCAACGCCGAGCAGGGCGTATCCGATATCTGTTTACGAAGATTTCAAGGAGGTATCTGATTGAGTATAATAGTTGACGCGGTACTTATCGCGATAATCGTTATAAGTATCATAATAGGAATAGTAAAAGGCTTTGCAGACAGAGCGCTCGGACTTTTATCGGGCGTGATCGCGTTCATACTCGCAATAATATTCGCGCCCGCGCTCTCGTCGTATTTTTACGAAAAATTTCTTTTCACGCGGCTTGCGGATTTCATATCGGAAAAAATGAACGCGCTCGCCGAAGGCTCGAACCTTAAAAATCTGCTTGAAAACGGTTCGGCAAACGAGAATTTCAGAAGGCTTCTCGCCACTCTCGGCGTGGATTACGGGACGGTGAGCGAGAAAATATCCGACGGCGCGTCCGGCGTGTCGGAAAGTATAGCCGAACCGGCGTCGAGGATAGCCTCGTACGCAGTCGCGTTCATACTGATATTCCTCGCGGCGCTTCTCGCGCTGTTTCTGATAAGGCTTCTGTTCAAGCTTATAATCAAGCTTCCCGTGCTGAAAAAAGCCGATAGGATACTCGGCGCCCTGTTCGGCGCGGTACTCGGCATCGCGGTGGTCTGGGTGTTATCGATAGCCCTTAAGATGGCTCTGCCGTATCTCACTACCGTGCTTCCGGACGTATTTCCCGAGGATCTTTTTGAAAGATCGTTCGTTTTACGCGTATTTTACGATATAAACGCGCTGAAGGATATGTTCGATTTCACAAAACTGCGCTCTTTGAGCGTACTGTTCACCAGATTTTAAGAAACGGAGATAGAATATGCAGTTATGTGCAAGATGTCATAAACGCCCGGCGGTGGTGTTTGTGACGAGAATGGAAAATAACGAGACTAAAAACGAAGGGCTTTGTCTTCAGTGCGCCAAAGAGCTCGGACTTCCGGTCGATAATATACTCGAAAAAATGGGCGTCAATTCCGATGATATAGACAGCATCGGAGCGGAGCTGGATTCTCTCATCGAGCAAAGCGACGATAACGACGAGCCCTCCATGGGCGGCGACGAGGAAAACAACGCTCCCGCGATAGATTTCAAATCGCTTTTCGGCAAGATCTCGGCTGAGCTCAACGGCGCCAAAGGCAAACAGCAGCAAAACGCAGGCGCCCAGGATCAGAAGGATAAAAAAGCGACCAAACGCAAATTTCTGAACGATTACTGTAAGGATCTCACCGCCGCCGCCCGTGAAGGCAGGCTCGATAAGATAATCGGCAGAGAAAGAGAGCTGCGGAGGATGATACAGATCCTTATGCGCCGCCAGAAGAACAATCCCTGCCTTATAGGCGAGCCGGGCGTCGGTAAAACCGCGCTCGCAGACGCGCTCGCACAGCTCATCGTCAAAAAAGAGGTCCCGTATAAGCTTCAGGATAAAGAGGTGTTCGTGCTCGACCTTACCGCTCTCGTCGCCGGTACGCAGTTCCGCGGACAGTTCGAGGGCAGAATGAAGGGCCTTATCGAGGAGATCAAGAAAGAGGGCAATATAATCCTCGTTATCGACGAGGTGCACTCCATAGTAGGCGCCGGCGACGCCGAGGGCAGTATGAACGCCGCGAATATCCTGAAGCCGGCTCTTTCACGCGGCGAGATACAGGTTATAGGCGCGACCACGCTCGGCGAATACCGCAAATATATCGAAAAGGATTCCGCGCTCGAACGCCGCTTCCAGCCGATAGTGATCAACGAGCCGTCGATAGACGAAACGGTCAAGATCATCTGCGGAATAAAAGAGTATTACGAAAAATATCACGGCGTGATCATCACCGAAGAGATAGCCGAAAAAGCGGTACGTCTTTCGGAGCGCTATATAACGGACAGATTTTTGCCCGACAAAGCGATCGACCTTATAGACGAGGCGGCTTCTTACGTCGCCGTGAACACACCGGTGGTCGACAAGTACGCGGAAAAGAGCGATCTGCTCGAAAAAGCGAAAAAAGCGCGCGAGGCGCTCGAAGCCTTACCCGAGCCCGAAGAAGAGGATAAACGCCGTCAGCGTTACGAACAGCTCGCAACGCTCAAAAGCGACGAGATGCGTTATCAGGCGGATCTCGATTCAATGAAAGAGCAGAGAAACAGCGTGCGTCTGACCGTCGGGGATCTTGCGAGAGTTATCGAAATATGGACCGGCATACCTACCGGCAATATAACCGAGGACGAGTTCGAGCGCATCAAAAAGCTTGACGAGGGGCTTCGCCGCCGCATCATCGGGCAGGACGAGGCGATCTCCGCCGTCGTCGCCGCGATAAAACGCAAATACGCCGGCGTATCGGTCAAGAGAAAACCCGTTTCGTTCATCTTCGCAGGTCCTACCGGCGTCGGTAAGACCGAGCTCGTAAAGCAGCTTGCTTCTCAGCTTTTCGACTCGCCGGAAGCGCTTTTCAGACTCGATATGTCGGAATATATGGAAAAGCACTCCGTATCGAAGATAATCGGTTCGCCTCCCGGTTACGTCGGTTACGACGAAGCGGGTCAGCTTACCGAAAAGATCAGAAGAAAGCCGTATTCGGTCGTACTGTTCGACGAGATAGAAAAAGCTCATCCCGACGTACTGAACATCCTTCTGCAGATCCTTGACGACGGAAGGATAACCGACGCGCAGGGCAGAGAAGTCAATTTCGAAAATACGGTCATAGTCATGACGACAAACGCCGGCTCCAACTTCACAACGGCCCCCGCCGGCTTCGGTACAGACGAAAAGAGAGTCGACGAGACCAAGACCGAAAAAGCTCTCACCGAATTCTTACGTCCCGAATTCATCAACCGCATAGACGAGGTGATAACGTTCAACTCGCTTTCGAGCGACGATTTCAGACGCATAGTTCGCATTATGCTTTCCGATCTTTCAGCGGCTCTTGCCGAGAAGAATACAAAATTCGTATATACGGACGCCCTGTGCGACTATATAGTCGAAAAATCGTATTCGAAGAAATTCGGAGCGCGTAATATGAGAAGATTCATAGAAAAGAACGTTGAAGACAAGGTAGCCGAGCTTCTGATCGATTCCTTAGGCAAAATGCCCGGAAAGATCACGGCGGATATCGAAAATTCCGGAATAATAATAAAAGGTGAGTCTTGAAAACAAAATTCGAAAGCGTACGGTCCAACGACTACGTCAAAGAGACCGACTGGTACAGATACGAAACAGACAGGCTCTGTAAAAAACTGAATACCGATAAAGATAACGGACTCGACGAAAAGACTCTTTCGGAAAAAATGATCACAAGCCCGAAAAACGACATTTTCGAAGACGATCCCGATTCGCGCGGCAACGCTCCGAAAACGGTATGGCCGATACTTGCGGGGCTTTTATCCGTACTGCTTATAATATCCGGATTCGTTTTGAAGGATTCGACGTCGTGGTTTTCGCTCGCGCTTACGGTGTCAGGATATTCCGCCGTCTTTCTGATACTTGCGCTTGCGCTGAAAGCGGCGGCGACGCTTGAAGAGTATTCGATACCGAAGGTCACGGTGATACGCGGCGGTATCGCTTCAAGAGTGAGTCAGCGCGATATCGTTCAGGGCGACGTCGTGCTGATATCCGAAGGCGATATCGTACCCTGCGACGGCAGGATAGTATATGAAAACGGACTTTTCGTGCTCGAAAAGAACATATCCGGTGGAACGGGCAGAAAGGACGCGGATTTTACCGATAAAACCATCGGTCTTGAAGCGTCGAGGCAGTTGAATATGGTCTTCGCCGGTTCGGCTGTGTCCGCGGGAAGCTGCAGGATCATCGCCTGCGACGTGGGCGATTTCACGCTCTGCAAGCGCCGGGGCATAAAATCAAAAAAAGCCAAAAGCAGCGATCTCGAGCTTTTCAGCAAAGCCGGAAGATTTTCGCGGATCTATTCCGTGTGCTGTACCGTCGCGGTCTTCGTCATAACGATGCTTTCGTTTCTCAAAAACGATAATTCCGCGGTGTTTTCGGCGTTCATGCTTTCGCTTTCGATCGCCGTATCGTCGTTTTGCGAGCTTATCGCCGCATTATCGTATATAGCCGTCGTGCTCGGCGTTTATCCGGATGAGAACAAAAAGAATAAATCCGGCGTTGTCGTAAAGAATCTTTCCGCCGTGGAAAGAATGAGAAATATGACCTGCCTGTTCATACCTAAAAACCCGGGTATATGCCGCAGTAAGATCGAGACGGAGCTCGTTTTCACCAACGAACGCGAGCTTTACATAGACCGCGAAAACGCGGAGAAACTGCGCCGTACCGTATATATCGGCGTTTCAACGCTCGGCGGCAAAGAACGCCACGCCAAAAAGCAGACGGCGCAGACGACCGAGCAGGACGCCTTTACGGAGACCGCCGAAAAGCTCGGCATCGGGCTTTCCGAAATCGAATCCTCGATGATACCGCTCGAGCTTCGCCGCGGAAACGG
>CACYEW010000375.1 GCA_902773455.1 uncultured Ruminococcus sp. | reverse complement strand
GAAAAAAAGCGGGTCATTCTCGCGTCGACGCAAATAAATACGTTTGAATACGTGATCTCAACAGAGCTGTATATCTGTGACGGAAAAGTATATATAATGGATCTCGACGCTTTGGCAAGCAGACTTTCGTCCTCCTCCGTTACCGTTTCAAAAGCGGATGAGACGACGTCTTCGAACGGCTTGGAAGATTACCTGATACAGATCGGCACGGTGAGCGTAGACATAGAAGGCGGGGAATCTTACGAGATAAACAACGGCAGGCTCATGACCGGGCTCATGACCGCTCTTGTTACAAAAATAAGGATCGAAAACGGTCTGCCGGTCATATACGACAATACGCAGTACTTTTTCACGGGCGGCAAAAGCTCAGGTCTGCGTGATCCCGAAAAGGAATTAACGCTCATAACGACCGACAAATATACAGGTTACGGAGTACATTACTGCACGATAACCTCTATATACGACGAGCGGCTTGACCGCCTGTACAGTCCGACCGAAAAAACTCCCGTCTCGCTCGGCAATACGTATTTTAACAGTACCGACGCGTTGAACAAATACTATTTTGCGCCTCCGCCGCCCGATATGCGCGGCGAGATATGCCGGATCATAAACGAACTCGGCTGCGATTTCTTCGAATATCTGTATACAGCGAACGGCAGATACGTCGGCATACCTCTCTATCTTGATAAAACAGGCTCGTATCTTACCGATCACACGGCGCAGACGCGCGTCAAGGCATTTTTCGATCCGTACAATTCGGCTTTGCCGACGTTCGATCTTGAAGTGATCCCGATGATAATCTCCGCGGCGCCGGGATCGGCTTTCGTCGGTGAGCGCGACGACGTTTATCCGGTTCCTCCGGGGGACGCTTATTACGAATCCGTTTACACATATTTAGACAAAACGAACGTTTTCCGCGTCGCCGGATTTACCGTGAAAAACAGCTTTTTCTCGGCGGACCAGTTTATAGCCGGTACGGAAAGCGACGTTATCGAAAACACAGAGAAGCTGCTCGATCTGCTCGGTATCACGTATACGGCAAGGACAGACGGGAAAGTTGACAAAAACGTTTTCATTGAATACTCCGACTATTCATACCTGTTCAAAACGTATTTCAGATATGTAAAAGGATCGGGGCCGGCGATTATCAAGCTGTATTACGATTCGATAGCCATTTCGCTCCGCTCCGCCGTTTTGTCGCCCGGTGAAAGCGTCAGATATATACGGTCGAAGTCAGGCGCGGAATATCGGGTCGATACGTTTACGGGTTATGAGATAACGCCCGACGGCTTCGCTGCCGATCTTGACGGCAGGATCATCGGCGTGAATTCGCAGGACGGGGTCGTATGGTTTGCAGAGCCGCAAGACAGACTTTACGTTCTCAGCGACAGCGGCGGACTGTTATATATCGGAACGGAACTGCCTTTTGCGTACGAAGAATTTATGCCGTTTGAATACGCCGAGGTGAAGAAAAACGACTCCGAAAGCATCAGATTCTGTTTCGGTCATCTGCAGAATCTGACAGGTCCTTATCTGATACCGACGGGATACTCCGTCGAAAACGAGGGCGAGGATTCTTATATAAAATTCACGTTCGAAGATCCGGTCTATTCGCCTTATTCTTTCTTAAAATATGACGCACAAACGAGAACTTACGAAAACGTGACTCTCGGAGCTTACGGCGACAGATTCGTTCAGAATCCCGGCAAATCGTCGTACCGCGCCGAGCAGAACGCAGACGCAGTAAGAGCAAAGCAGGACGAAATACGCATAACCTGCATCAAAAACCCGGTCACGAACGGTATTTCGGACCGGATCGAATGATCGCGGCTTAAGGAGAAAAATAAATGTTTGATTCCGAAAAAGCGAAAAAATTCGTCGACGCTTTCGGCGACGACGCGTACAGATTCGCTTATATAATAACTCTTTCAAAAGAAGCGGCGGCGGACGCTTTGCGCGCGGCTTTTGCTTCTCTTGCCGCCGATCCGGGCTTCGATCCGGACAAAAAAAAAAAAAAAAAGATCTTTTTCGCCGT
>CACYEW010000374.1 GCA_902773455.1 uncultured Ruminococcus sp. | reverse complement strand
GAGAGGGCTTATAAGCAAAGAAAGACTCTCGACGATGAAAAATACCGCGTATATAATCAATACGGCGAGGGGAGGCGTCTGCGACGAGGCGGCTCTGAAAGAAGCGCTCAATAACGGCGTTATCGCCGGAGCGGCGGTGGACGTGCTGACAGCTGAACCTATGAGAGACGACAATCCGCTTATCGGCGCGAAAAATCTCACCATAACTCCGCATATCGCCTGGGCGTCTTACGAGGCGAGAGCGAGGCTCATACTGCTCGTCGCCGAAAACATCAGAGCGTATCAAAACGGTCTGCCGAAGAATACCGTATGAGCGAAAACATCAGATACGAGCGTTTGTCCGACTCCGTTACCGCCGCGCAGGATGAAAGAGGACTTATACTGACAAGCGACGCGTGCCTTCTTGCGGCGTTCGTTTCCAAAAACGCAAAAAACAGAATATGCGAGCTCGGAGCCGGCAGCGGCGTTATTTCGCTGATGCTGTTGGAGCGCAAAAAAATAAGATCATCCGTCTGCCTTGACGTGCAGGCGGATATGTGCCGTATAGCGGCGGAAAACGCGGAATCGAACGGCTGCGCCGATAAAATGACCGCCGTCTGTTCCGACGTGCTCGACTACAAGACTGATCGTCTCTTCGACGCGGTCGTCTGCAATCCGCCGTATTTCAAATCCGGCGACGGAAAAAAGAACGCAAGAAAAGAAGACGAGCTCTGCCGCCACGAGACTACCGCCGGCATAGACGACTTTGCGCTCTGCGCTTCAAGGATACTGAAAGACGGAGGCGCGGCTTATTTCTGCTATACTCCGGGCAGAGCCGCCGATCTGTACGTTGCGCTGAGATCTGCCGGCCTTGAACCGAAAACGGAGCTTTACGTCTATCCTACGGTAAAACACAAGCCTTCTTTACTGCTTGTCGGCGCGAAAAAAGGCGCGAAAAGCGGACTTACGTGCTGCAAGCCTCTGTTCTTATATAAAAACGGACCCGGCGAAGAGCTTACGGAAGAATATATCAAAATCAAGGAAAGCATGAGTATTGAAATACTGAAATGAGTGAAAAAACGATACACGCCAAAGGCGTAAGAGTACACAATCTGAAAAATATCGAGGTGACGATACCGCGTGACAAGCTCGTGGTCTTCACGGGCGTATCCGGCTCGGGAAAATCGTCTCTTGCTTTCGATACGCTTTACGCGGAAGGTCATCGAAGGTTCGTCGAGAGCCTTTCGTCATACGCGAGAATGTTTCTCGGTCAGATGGACAAGCCGGACATAGATTTCATCGACGGCCTTTCTCCGGCTATATCGATAGATCAGAAAACCACCTCGAAAAACCCGAGATCCACCGTCGGCACGGTCACGGAGATATACGATTATCTCCGTCTTATTTTCGCGCGTATCGGCATACCTCACTGTCCGGTCTGCGGCAAAGAGATAAGACGTCAGTCGACCGACACGATAATCGACAAGATACTCGCCCTGCCCGAAAGGACCAGATTCGAGATCTGCGCTCCGGTCATACGCGGCAAGAAGGGCTTTCATCAGAAGGTATTCGAAGACGCCGGAAAATCCGGTTACACGAGAGTAAAAATAGACGGGCAGACCTACGATATAACGGAGATACCCGAGCTTGACAAAAACGTCAAGCACAATATCGATATAGTTATCGACCGCCTTATAATGAAAGAAAACATACGTCCCCGTCTTGCGGACTCCGTCGAATGCGCCCTCAATCTCGCAAACGGCAACCTGCTGATACACGTTACCGGCGACGAAGAATACGATATGAGCTTTTCGCAGAATTACGCCTGCGAGGAGCATAATATCAGCTTCGGAGAGCTGCAGCCGAGAATGTTCTCGTTCAACGCTCCTTACGGCGCCTGCGAGAAATGCGGAGGCCTCGGCGAAAGCACGAGGCTTTGCCCCGATAAGATCATACCCGACAGAAAACTGTCGCTCCGCAAAGGCGCGATAGCCGTCAACGGCTTCAAATCGCTTGACGACGAAACGTGGTCCGGTCCGCTTTTCGAAGCGGCGCTCGCGCAGTACGGCGTCGATCTCGACACGCCGATATGCGAATATCCGAAAGAGGCTTACGACGCGCTGATGTACGGCACGGGCGATAAGAAATATACGGTAGACAGATATTTCGATAAGAACTATCACAGGCAGACCGTCACGTTCCCGGGCGTTATTCCGTGGATCGAGACGAGAAAATACATGACGCCGGAATATTACGAACAGTTCGTCGAGGAGATACCGTGCGACGTCTGCGGCGGCAAACGCCTCAAAAAAGAGATACTCGCCGTTACCGTGGGCGGTAAGAACATTCACGAGATATGCTCGCTTTCCGTTTCGGACTGCCTTGATTTCTTCAACGGACTGAAACTCGATCCGACCGAAGCTCAGATAGCGAAAGAGATAGTCAAGGAGATCAAGGCGAGACTCGGATTTCTGCAATCCGTCGGACTTGAGTATCTTACCCTGTCGAGAAAAGCCGGCACGCTCTCCGGCGGAGAGGCGCAGAGAATACGCCTTGCCACGCAGATCGGCTCGTCTCTTGTCGGCGTGCTTTATATTCTCGACGAGCCGAGCATAGGTCTTCACAGCAGAGACAACGGCAAGCTCATAGCGACGCTGAAAAAACTGCGCGATCTCGGCAACAGCCTTATCGTCGTCGAGCACGACGAGGAGACGATGCTCGAAAGCGATTATATAGTCGACGTCGGTCCCGGCGCCGGCGTTCACGGCGGCGAGATCGTCGCCTGCGGCACGCCGGAGGAGATCATGAAAAACGATAAGTCGCTCACGGGTCAGTATCTTTCCCATAAAAAATATATCCCGATACCCGAAAAGCGCAGAGAGGGAAGCGGCAAATATCTGACCGTCGTGGGAGCGCGCGAGCATAACCTCAAAAACGTGACCGTGAAATTCCCGCTCGGCTGTTTCGTATGCGTTACGGGCGTTTCCGGCTCGGGCAAGTCCTCGCTTGTCAACTCGATACTCGCAAACAAGCTCCTGCGCGAGCTGAACGGCGCGTATACCATGTTCGGCGAACACGACAGCATAGAGGGAACGGAAGAACTCGACAAAATAATCGTGATAGATCAGAGCCCGATAGGAAGAACGCCGAGATCCAACCCCGCGACCTATACCGGACTTTTTACGGAAATAAGAAATCTCTTCGCTCAGACGAGAGACGCGAAGATCAGAGGCTACGGCTCGGGCAGATTTTCGTTCAACGTCAAGGGCGGACGGTGCGAAGCCTGCGAAGGCGACGGCGTAAAGCGGATCGAAATGCACTTCTTGCCGGACGTTTACGTAAAATGCGACGTTTGCCGCGGCAAACGCTATAACGCCGATACGCTCGAGATAAAATATAAGGATAAAAATATATATGAGGTTCTCGAGATGACCGTCGAAGAAGGAGTCGAATTCTTTTCGGCTCAGCCGAGGATCGTTTCAAAGCTCAAAACGCTTTACGACGTAGGTCTCGGCTATATCAAGATCGGTCAGTCTTCGACCACGCTCTCCGGCGGTGAAGCGCAGAGAGTCAAACTCGCGACCGAACTTTCAAGAAGGGCGACGGGAAGGACTCTGTACGTTCTCGACGAACCGACGACGGGACTGCACGCCGACGACGTCAAAAAGCTGATCTCCATACTTCAAAGGCTCACCGATTCGGGAAATACCGTGATAGTCATAGAACATAATATGGACCTTATCAAAAACGCCGACTATATCATCGATCTCGGTCCCGAGGGCGGCGACGGAGGAGGCAGAGTCATAGCCGAAGGCACGCCGGAGCAGGTCGCCGAAACGCCGGGATCCTATACCGGAGAATATCTGAAAAAGGCGCTCGAATCGGGCAAAAGAGAATAATCATGGAATTTTTCGATAATTCGTCGTCGTATCTGATCGGCAGAAAGCGGATCACCGGAATATATCAGACCGGCAGACGCCT
>CACYEW010000373.1 GCA_902773455.1 uncultured Ruminococcus sp. | reverse complement strand
TAACGGCTTCGGTATCCGTTGCGGGGATATCGGTATCGGGCGACGTGACCGCGGCCGTGCCGTGAGTCGTATCGGTAGAGGCGACGGGGTCTCTGTTATTCTCCGAAATGATCCACATGAGAACCGCAAAAGCGCAGATCAGAACGACCGAAGCCGCGGTCGCCGCGTATTTCAGCACGTTTTTGAATACGCTGCGCCTTTTTTCGGCTTTGAACATATTTTCAGATTCGGCGACGTATTTTTCGTCGGTTTTGCTTATAGCTTCAAACAGCAGATCGCTTTTCATATCAACCCCTCCTTTTCCAGATGTTTTTGCAGTTTTTTCCGAGTTCTCGAAAGTATCATCCTTACGTTCGCTTCGCTCATGCCCGCCGCGGACGCGATAGCGGCAAACGAGCGCGCCGAGTAGTAACGCGCCACGAATATCGCGCGGTGTTTTTTCGGCAGAGTTTCGTAAAAGCGATTGACCGACGCGGCAAGCTCGTTCAGCAGCACCGGCGAATCGGCGCCGTCTGAACCCGGCAGACATTCGCTCAGCTCTTCGAATACGAGCGGTATCTCGCCGCCTCCCCGTTTTTCGGCGGTCTGATTGCGAAGCCGTACCACGGCCGTGTTGTGCGTTATGCGCGATAAGTACGCGCCCAGATTGTCGGGCTTTTCGATCGGGACCCGCTCCCATGCGATGAACCAGGTGTCGTTGACACATTCTTCGGCGTCGCACGAATCTCCCAAAATGCGCATGGCGACGGAATAACAGTAGTCTTCATATTTTTTCTGTGATTCCGCGATCGCTCTTTCGTCGCGTTTGATATACAGATCTATTATATCCCTGTCGGTCATTTCATCGCCTCCTCGCACATATAGTAGCAAAAAATCAGATTTTGCAACATGATTTTATTATATTTTCCGAGTTTTGTCAAGAAAAAGCGAAAAAAAGCCTTTCCCCTGCCGGAGAAAGGCTTTATCCGCGCTGCCGCTTATCATCTGAAATACGATATCCACGTATCGATCCTTCTGCTCCGCACTTCGTCGATGAAACCGGGGTCTATCGCGTGATCCTTATCTTCATAGAAAGAGTATCCGTCGTTTTCGCATTCAAAGATACGGTAAAATTCTCCCTGAGATTTTAAGACGATGGTTTCGTAAACATTTGTCAGCAGATCTGCCGTATCGTTATAGAAAAACCTGATGTGATCGGCAAAAATACTCGTTCTGCTCGTTATATCCGCATTGCAGTCTTGAACCCCCATATCGCTGTAAAAGTGCGGTTTATCCGTATTTACGTCAGCGCGGTCAATGCTCAGAATGCCGTACATTTTCGTTATGCCGACGGCGCTCTTGTCGGGCATTACGGCGACGCTGTGAACGATTATATAATCGCCGAAAAACCGGTCGGTCGTTGCCACCGCAACGAATCCGCATCCGTGAGTCTCTATCGTATCGAGCACGCCTCCGTCTTTTCCGATAAGCTCCATTACGACGTAATTCCCGTTGACCGCTTCGGTCTCCGTATATACCGATATCCTTACGGTTGCTTTGCCGTCGTAATCGGGATCGTTATATATCAACGCTTTGACCGTATATTCTTTTACGGAGAGCAGGACCGGATCTTTCGGTACGATCGGAGGAGCCTCCGTCGTCACGACCGCAGTATCGTGATCGAAATCGGTTACGGTTATGTGTTTTTTTGCGTGATCCGCTCTTGCGGCGCCTCCGCCGAATTCGGAAAGAAACGCCGAAACCGTCTGCAGATCGGTGAAAAATCCGCCGTTTTCGTAATAAAACGCATTCGTCGGAGTCTGCTTATTATCGAACCAGTTGCCGTTATAGCGATCGGACGTCATTTTATATCCGTTTGAAATATCGAAGACAAACGTTTCGCCGTAATAAACGATAACAAGCTCCGTTTCACTCTTTATATTCACGGCGGCGTCGAGTTCTTCCATTATCGCGCCGAAAGACAGCTCGATATACGGCGATCCGCCGGAGTTATATGCCTTGACGACGCCGTCGGCGGGTACGGACCGCGATCCGACCGTCAGCCTGTATCCTCCGTCTCCGACCGCGGGCGGTTCGGTCACGGGAGGCTCGGTAACGGGGGGCTCGGTAACAGGCGGCTCCGTAACGGGCGGTTCAGTCACGGGCGGTTCCGTAACGGCTTCGGTCGGAGGATCGGTACTTATCCCGGTCACGGTCTCGTCTTCGGTATGATATTCGGTAAGCCTGCCGTTTTCGACGATCAAAAGCGCTTTATCCGATACGGTG
>CACYEW010000372.1 GCA_902773455.1 uncultured Ruminococcus sp. | reverse complement strand
TTAATTCGGTCAGAGCTCCACAGTAAGCAAAACCGCGGTTGCCTACGCTTATCAGCGACGCAGGCAAAGTAAGTTTCGTAAGCGAAGAACATCCGTAAAAGCCGCCTTCGCTGATATATTCGAGTCCCTCCGAGAAAGTGACGGAAGCAAGAGCCGTGCATCCGGCAAAAGCGTCTTCGTCGATCTTTTTGACCGTCCAGGGAATGACGACGCTCGTTATCTCCCTGTTCTCCTGAAAAGCGCATTCGTCGATCAGCGTTACGGGTTTGCCGTTGATATGCGACGGTATCACGATATCAGTTTCGGTCACCGTACCGGGACCCGTGATCCTGCATTCGTCTACCGATTCGGATACGGCGAGACCTTCCGTTCCGGAAACGGGAGCAGGTTCGGTTGACGGCGAGGCTCCGCTTTCCGGAGCGGTTTCCGGCGATTGCGCCTTTTCGGTAAGAGCGGAGGTTTGCGGAGCGGACTGCGTTTGTTCGGCTTTTCCGGTATTATCGCCGGGAAGATTATTGCCGCTTCCGCCGCATGCGGCGAGAGTGACGACGGTCATTAAGATCAGGATGAAGATTGCAAAACGTTTCATTTCGGTTTCCTTTCGTATGCATGGGATTTGTATATAACTATTCATTATAAATTATAATGAAAATATTTCATTTGTCAATTGCGGTTTTCCGCAAAAAACGAAAAAAACGGCGAAACGCTGTAAAAACGCATTCGCCGTATAAAATTCATACTTTATTGTAACGGAAAAATTGCAAAAAGCATTGCATTTTCGTAATGAATATCATATAATCGAAAGGTATAAATCATGCCGCGCCGTGCGTTCATTTTCGGGCGCTTTCAAAAATATGCGAAAATGACTCCGGACGAATACAGAGAAAAACACGCCCGATCATAAAAGATCGCTCAGCTTTTTCGAAAAGAAAAATCCGTGAACCATTTTATCGTATTCTGTCCAAAGCGGCAGAGTTTTGCAAGATTTCGCTCTTGGGCAAGTCTGATCGGCGGCAAGGCAGGCAACGACGTTGAGCGGTCCCTCCGTTGCTTCGAGTATCTCGCCGACGGAATAATCGTCTGCGTTTTTGCAGAGACGGTAACCTCCGCCTTTGCCGCTTGCCCCTTTGACAAGATTTTTGTCAACAAGATCCTTTACGATTATTTCAAGGTATTTTTTCGATATTTCCTGCCTTTCGGCAATGTCCTTCAGCGGCAGCGGACCTCCGCCGTGTTCGGCGAGATCTATCATCACGCGCAAAGCGTAACGTCCTTTTGTAGAGATCATTTTCAAACCCTCCTTTGACTATTGCATATTATACCGCAGGGTAAATAGGTAAAACAAGCATAAAAAGTTTACAAATTGTAAAAATAAACCTTTCAATTACCTATTGACAAAGTAGGTAAATGCGAGTATAATATCGGCGAAAGGAGAAGAAATATGAGAATTTACGCAGATAATGCGGCTACGACGAAAATGAGTAAAGCCGCAATTGAGGCTATGATGCCTTATATCACGGATATCTTCGGCAATCCGTCGAGTTTGTATTCCGAAGGGCAGAGAGCCAAAGAAGCGATCGAAAACGCAAGAGAGACGGTCGGGCGATGTATCGGCGCCTCGCCGAAAGAGATATATTTCACCTCCGGAGGATCCGAAGCCGACAATCAGGCACTGAGATCGGCGGTTTATGAAGGAAAAATCAAAGGAAAAACAAAAATAATAACAGATACGATAGAACATCACGCCGTGCTCCATACGCTCAAAAAACTCGAAAAAGAAGGCTTTGAAGTCGTATATCTTCCCGTCGGGAAAAACGGCATAGTGAACGCCGACGACGTGATCAACGAACTGGACGATAAGACCTGTTTAGTCACGGTAATGTATGCGAACAACGAAATAGGCACGGTTCAGCCTATAAGAAAGATCGGCGAGGCGTGCAGACGGAGAAATATCGTTTTTCATACGGACGCGGTACAGGCGGTAGGTCATATCCCGGTAAACGTCACAGCCGACAACGTTGATATGCTTTCGGCTTCGGCGCACAAATTTCACGGTCCGAAAGGCGTGGGATTTCTGTACGTCAGAAAAGGCGTAAGACTTCACAATCTTATCGAAGGCGGCGCGCAGGAAAGAGGCAAAAGAGCCGGTACGGAAAACGTGCCCGGTATAGTATCGGCAGCCGCGGCGCTCGAAGAAGCGGTTTCGGATATAGATAAGAATACGGAAAAACTCACGCATTTACGCGACCGGCTGATAAAAGGCCTGTCGGAAATACCGCATTCCGCTTTGAACGGAGATTTGAAAGAAAGACTTCCGTCGAACGTCAACTTCTGCTTTGAGGGTATCGAAGGCGAATCGCTTCTGCTCCTGCTCGACGATAAGGGCATATCGGCGTCGTCAGGTTCCGCGTGTACGTCCGGTTCGCTCGATCCGAGCCATGTTCTGCTTGCGATAGGCAGACCGCACGACGTAGCTCACGGCTCTCTCAGACTTACGCTCGGCGAAAACGCGACCGAAGAAGAAGTCGATTATATCGTATCTGCGGTAAAAGAAGTTGTCTCTTATCTGCGGGGCTTTTCACCGGTCTGGCGCGATCTGTGCGCCGGGAAATCGAAATTCTTACTTTAAGGAGATATTATTATGGCGTTATACAGCGAAAAAGTGATGGATCATTTCAGAAATCCGCGCAACGTAGGCACGATCGAAAATGCGGACGGCGTAGGTGAGGTCGGCAACGCGAGATGCGGAGATATAATGAAAATATATCTTAAGATCGACGACGGCATTATTGCGGACGTCAAATTTGAAACGTTCGGCTGCGGCAGCGCCATTGCTTCAAGCTCAATGGCGACGGAGCTTATAAAGGGCAAGCCCGTATCCGAAGCGATGGCGCTTACGAACAAAGCCGTCGCCGAAGCGCTCGACGGCTTGCCGGATTATAAAATGCACTGTTCGGTCTTAGCGGAAGAAGCGATCAAGAACGCGCTTGAAGACTATTACTCAAAACACCCCGAACAAAGAAAGGATGAATAAAATGGGATATAAATTTGAAACGTTGCAGCTCCACGTAGGGCAGGAAAACGCCGATCCGGCGACCGACGCCCGCGCGGTGCCGATATATCAGACAACGAGCTACGTATTTCACAACTCCGAGCACGCCGCGGCGCGTTTCGGACTTACGGACGCCGGCAACATTTACGGCAGACTGACCAATTCAACTCAGGAGGTTTTCGAAAAGCGTATCGCCGCGCTTGAAGGCGGCGTTGCGGCGCTTGCGGTTGCTTCCGGTGCGGCGGCTATCGCGTATACCGTAGAGGCTCTTGCGAAAAAGGGCGAGCATATAGTCGCGCAGTCAACGATCTACGGCGGGACTTACAATCTTCTCGCTCATACGCTTCCGCAGTACGGCATAGAAACGACGTTTGTCGATATACACGATCCCGAAAAGGTAAAAGCGGCTATAAAACCGAATACCAAAGCGATATTTACCGAAACTCTCGGAAACCCGAACAGCGATATACCGGATATCGACGCGCTTGCCGCAGTCGCTCACGAAAACAACATTCCGCTCGTGATCGACAATACTTTCGGCACGCCTTATCTTATAAGACCGATCGAACACGGCGCGGATATCGTCGTTCATTCCGCTACGAAATTCCTCGGCGGTCACGGTACGACGCTCGGCGGCGTTATAGTCGATTCGGGAAAGTTCGTATGGGATCCCGCAAGATATCCGAACATAGCGGCTCCGAACCCGAGTTATCACGGCGTATCGTTCGCCGCGGCGGCAGGTCCGGCTGCGTTCGTAACGTTTATCCGGGCCATACTGCTTCGCGATACGGGAGCCGCGATATCGCCGTTCAATGCGTTTCTGCTTTTGCAGGGAACGGAAACACTATCTCTGCGTATGGAACGCCACGCGGAAAATACGAAAAAAGTCATTGAATATCTTTCAAAACACCCCAAGGTCGAGCGCGTCAATCATCCGTCTCTTCCGGATCACCCTCAGCACGCTCTTTACGAAAGATATTTTCCGAACGGCGGCGCGTCGATCTTCACGTTCGACGTGAAAGGCGGAAGAGAAGAAGCGTGGAAATTCATCGACGCGCTGAAGCTGTTCTCGCTTCTCGCAAACGTAGCGGACGTTAAAAGTCTCGTGATACATCCGGCGACGACGACTCACTCTCAGCTTTCCCCGGAAGAATTGTCCGAACAGAACATACACGAAAACACGATAAGGCTCTCTATAGGTACGGAGCATATCGACGATATAATCAACGATCTTGAAAACGGCTTTGCCGCGATATAAAGGAGTAAAGAAATGGCAAAAATTTATAAAGGCGCAATAGAACTTATAGGAAATACCCCTCTTGTAGAGATAATAAATCTTGAAGAATCCGAAGGATTGAAAGCAAAACTGCTCGTAAAGCTCGAATATTTCAATCCCGCGGGATCGGTCAAGGACAGAATAGCGAAAGCGATGATCGAAGACGCGGAAGAGAAAGGACTGCTCAAAAAAGGCTCTGTCATAATCGAACCGACTTCCGGTAATACCGGCATCGGTCTCGCCTCGATCGCCGCCGCGAAGGGTTATCGCTGCATACTTACGATGCCGGAGACCATGAGCGTGGAACGCAGGAACATCCTTAAAGCGTACGGAGCGGAGATAGTCCTTACTGACGGCGCGAAGGGTATGAAAGGCGCGATCGCAAAAGCTGACGAGCTTGCAAAAGAGATCGAAGGCGCGTTCATCCCCGGTCAGTTCGTCAACCCCGCGAACCCCGAGGCGCACAAAAAAACGACGGGACCGGAAATATGGGAAGATACCGACGGTAAAGTCGATATATTCACCGCGGGCGTAGGCACGGGCGGCACGATCACCGGTACGGGCGAGTATCTTAAAAGCAAAAACCCCGATATAAAGATCGTCGCGGTCGAACCCGATACGTCGCCCGTTCTTTCCGAAGGCGTTTCCGGACCTCATAAGATCCAGGGCATAGGCGCCGGCTTCGTTCCCGACGTGCTGAACACGGGTATATATGACGAAATAATAAGGATCAAAAACGAAGACGCTTTCGCTGCGGCAAAACTTCTTGCCAAAAAAGAAGGCATATCGGTCGGTATTTCATCCGGCGCGGCGCTTTTCGCCGCAATACAGCTTGCGAAAAGACCTGAAAATGAAGGCAAAACGATAGTTGCGCTCCTTCCCGACAGCGGCGACAGATACTATTCGACGCCCCTGTTCACCGAATAAATCAAAATAAATCCAAAAAAGCGGCTGTTGCCGCTTTTTTTGATCAATACCTCTATTGACATTTCGGCGTTATGATGATATCATAATATCATCATTAACCGTGGAGGAAGATATGGAAAACAAAATCAAAGTAACCCTGTTGGGCGATTCGATCAGACTGATCGGCTACGGCAAACACGTCCCCGGAATGCTGGGCGAAAATTATAACGTCTTTCAGCCGGAAGACAACTGCAGATTCGCCTCTTATACTCTCCGTATGCTTTTCGATTACAAAGAACAGATCAAAGGTTCGGACCTGATCCATTGGAACGACGGATTGTGGGATATCTGCGATCTTTTCGGTGACGGTCCGTTCACCTACATCAAGGAATATACCGATACGATGAAGCGCATCGCAAGAGTGCTGACGGATATCTGCGGTAAAGTCGTGTTCGCTACCACGACTCCCGTATATCCCGGCAATCCTTATAACGATAACGCGGTGATAAAGAGATACAACGAAGCGATAGTGCCGGAGCTTGAAAAGCAGGGAATCGTCATAAACGATCTTTATTCGGCGGTGGCGGCAGACATACCGAAATACATCAGAAGCGACGATCTTCTTCATCTTACCGAAGAAGGCGAGCTGCTTTGCGCGCGGCAGACGGTCGGCGTAATAAGATCGTTAACGGAATAAATTTATAAATTGTTAAAAACTTAATGTAGAATATATTACGTCGATCAAATACAATATAATTGGATTTTGTCGAAAAAGATATATATTTTGCAGTCCAGGAGGAGAAAAAAGTGAAGAAATACATAATTCTTTATAATCCGAAATCCGGCAACGGTACAGGCGGGCAGGTCGTTGACAAGCTGAAAGAGCTTATAAGCGATGAAAAAGAGTTCATCGATATAACGACCGTCAAAGACTACGCGGAGATCTTTTCCGGCCTCGGAGAAGAAGACGCGCTCGTGATCTGCGGAGGCGACGGCACTCTCAACAGATTCGCAAACGACGCCGGCGATATACTTCCGAAAAACGACGTGCTGTTTTACGCCACGGGTACCGGCAACGATTTTCTCAACGATCTCGGCAAAACGCCCGGAACGCTCGTCAAAGTCAACGATTATCTCGTCGGTCTGCCTACGGTGACCGTAAACGGAATGACCCGCAAATTCATAAACGGCATCGGTTACGGTATTGACGGATACTGCTGCGAGGTCGGAGATCAGCTCCGTGAAAAGTCCGATAAGCCGATCAATTACGCAGGCATTGCGGTAAAGGGTCTTTTGTTCCATTATAAACCGACAAACGCCAGGATCACCGTCGACGGCGTCACGAAAGAGTATAAAAAAGTCTGGATAGCTCCGACGATGAACGGCAGATTTTACGGCGGCGGTATGAACGCGGCGCCCGATCAGAACAGATTGAATAACGCTACCGCCACGTCGATGGTAATGTACGGAAAAGGAAGGATCAAAACGCTTACCGCCTTTCCGTCGATATTCAAAGGCGAGCACGTTAAGCATACGGAAATGGTCGACGTAAGAGCAGGAAGAGAGATCAAAGTAGAATTTGATTCTCCGAGAGCATTACAGATCGACGGCGAGACCGTGCTGAACGTATCGGAATACACCGTAAGGACTAAAGAGGCAAAATAACCATATATTGCAAAAATCGCGGTATATTGCCGCGGTTTTTTTATTATCTATTGATTTTTTTATTTTTTATGGTATAATCGTATCAAACAGACCGGAGGTGTATGATATGATCAAAAGAATTTTGAGCCTGATCCTCGTTATCTTTACCGTCGCCGCTCTCGCGGCCGGATGCGGCGGCAATACTGATACGCCGACAACCGACTCGATTACCGATCCGTCGACGGACGGGCGGAATACTTCCGCAGCGACCGAAGAAGATACGGAAGAACCGTACGTCGAAGAGCCGATCGAGTATAAGGATTCAACGGAGATCGTGCTTGCGGATTATAAATTCGAGAACGTAACGGAAACGGGAAAATTCGAATACAAAGGCGATAAGGGGATCGGTCCCTTTTCGTATTATCTGCACGCTTATTCCGACGGTACGAAAGCGGTACTGCCGCAAGAAGAGGTGTCGGGCATATTTCCGCTGTTTTCGATGTCCGAAACTACCGTGACTCAGTATGATTTCGATCTGCACAGCAGTCACACCGGTTCAAGAGAATATAACGGCGATATGTCTAACTGGTTCACGTTCTATTTCGGGCTCCGGCTCGAAGCCGAGCAGGCGATGCCGACAGAGCATACCGGCGTTTGGATAGCAATGAGGGACGGTCAGCTCGGTTTAAGAAAAACGGATTGGCCAGCCACCACGTATATGAACGGTATCGATTTCGATTTTTCGAAAGGCGAACATATCAGGATCGTTGACGATCCCGAAACGAATATCATAAGAATATATGCCGGAGCTGATCTTAAAGAGCTCGCATATATCAAAATAGACGGCAAAAAAATCGAAATGTATAAACCCGGCACCGACAGACCCGCTATTACAGACACTGTTCTGAGAAATATCATAAAAGGCGGTCACGCCCATCTGTGGAATCACATTACGAGCACCGATACGACGATAGACAACCTGACGGTGACCACGATAAGAGAAATCGGAAATACCGATAACGACGGCGTCAAACCGAACACGAGGGACCTTCTTTCGGACACCTGGACGGCGACGGATGAGCTCGGCAGAACCGTCACCGTCGAAGCTCCGGCTCCCGACGGCAAAAAAGTAGGTATATTCTATTTTCTGTGGCACGAAACGTCAAATAACAGAAAACCGCTTTACGATCATACAGCCGCATACGAAAAGGGCGGCATAGACGAGCTTTGGAATACGATGAAAAGCGGTGATCTCGGCTACGTTCATTACTGGGGTCAGCCGTATTTCGGATACTATGCGTCCGACGACGAGTGGGTGATAAGAAAGCACGGAGCGATGCTCGCGGAGGCGGGTATAGATTTCGTTTTCTTCGACGCCACGAACGGGCCGCTTTATCAGAAGAGTTACACGGCGGTGATGAGAGTATGGTCGGAGATGCGTAAGGAAGGCACGAAAACTCCGGACGTATGCTTCATATTGAAAGGCGGCAACAACTCGGAGCTTAACACGATATGGGGCGCGCTCTACGAACCGGGCCTTTATGAAGATATGTGGTTCCGATGGAACGGCAAGCCGGTCGTTATGTTCACGCAGAGAGCCGGCGTGAGTATGACGAAAGAGCAGAAGGATTTCTTCACAGTCAGATATTCGTGGGCTATGGACAAGGATCCGTGGTATACGGAGCTTGACGGATACGACTGCTGGCCGTGGGCGACGCTGTATCCGCAAAAGGGCGGATTCGTGAAAACGGAAGACGGAAACAGGAGAATGGAGCAGATGGTCGTAATGTGCGGCTTCTGGGCGAACGGCAGTTACGGCACGAACGCCGGAAGAAGCTATACGTTCAAAAAAGGCGAACCTAAAAGCAGCTCCGACGGTCCGTGGGATATGGGCTTCGGTCTGTTCCATACGACGAGCGGTCTCGGTCTCGCATATCAGGAACAGTTCGACCGCGCGCTTGAATTCTCTCCGGATCTGATCATGATAACGGGCTGGAACGAATGGTGGGGCGGCAGATGGGAAGGCGGCTCAGCCGTCGGACAAAAGGTCGGTCACGAATACTACGTTTCTTCCAATCCGAAAGATAAAGAATACAATTATTACGTCGACAACCTGAATCCCGAGTATTCGCGCGATATCGAACCGATGAGCGGCGGATTCGGAGACAACTATTATTATCAGACGGTCGACAACGTAAGAAAATACAAAGGCGCAAGAAACGTGCAGACGGCGTTCGGTCAGAAAACTGTCGACCTGAACGGAAGCATAACGCAGTGGTTTGATATCGGTCCCGAATACCGCGACGCATACGGCGATACCGCGCACAGAGATCACCTTTCTCACGTAGGCGGTATGACGTATAAAAACGACAGCGGAAGAAACGATATCATCACGTCAAAAGTTTCTTACGACGGAGAATACCTGTATTTCTTTGCCGAGTGCGCGGATGACATAACGGCGCCGGAAGGCGAGAACTGGATGAATCTGTTCATAAATTCAAACGGCGTCGGAACAGACGGCTGGTACGGCTTCGACTTTGTCATCGGCCGTGAAATAAAGGACGGAAAAGCAAGCGTAATGAAATTCGCGGACGGCTGGAATTTTGAAAAAACAGGCGAAGCGGATCTTGTTCGCAGCGGCAAAGTCCTGCAGATAAAAGTCGCGAAGCCTCTTATCGGCTTTGACGGCGAAAATCTGGATTTCAAATGGGCGGACAATTCCGTAAACGACGGCGACGTGATGAAATTCATCGATATGGGCGACACGGCTCCGGACAACAGATTCTGCTATCGTTATACGCTCAAAGAGACGGAACAGAGAGCGCCGGATTGCCTTACGAAAGACATGATCGTTCTCAAAGCAAACGGTTACAACGCATTTGTCAAAGGCGAACAGGTAATGCTCGTTCAGAACAGTACGAAAGCGACGCTTCTGGCGTCCGGATATGATTTCTACCTGCCCGTGTCGTTCATTGAAAGAACGCTCAGGATAAGCTGCGACGGTCAGAAGATTTACGATCATTACGGAATTAAATACGTAAAAGCGAACGACCTTGTCGAATCTTCGGGAAAGAAGGTCACTGTAACGCCCGACGGACTTATAGTGATATCGAACGAAAGCGTTACCGACAGAAGAACTCTTGACGCACTGTATACGGCGCTCCATTAAAGCCGAACGATAAAAAAACGGCCTCTTATGCCGACTGTTCTGAAGGACAGTCGGCAGTTATGAGTTCCGCTTACGCGGAACGTTATGAGCGC
>CACYEW010000371.1 GCA_902773455.1 uncultured Ruminococcus sp. | reverse complement strand
CCTTCCGCCGCTTCGTTCCGTTCTGTTCCGTATCTGCGGCGGCGTTACAGGCGCAAGGTCCGCCGAAACCGCAAAAACAAGCGGATGCGCGGCGATTGTTTTATTCTCCTTTTTTCAGATTTGAATCCGAATACTCGGTGTTGATGAACGGCACGCGGCGGAAGTCGTTTATATTGTGCCTTATGATGTAATCTATGTAAGACGCGATGATCTTGCCCGTGAGCAGATATCCGCACGGGTTGAGATGACCTTCGAGATAAAACCGCTCTTTATATTTCGCGTCTTCGACCGGCATATATTCGTAAAGGTCTATCACGTAGCAGTTGTCAAAAAACTTTGCAAGATCGTAAAGCGCGTTTCTGTGCGCCTCGCGCTTGTCGCTGAACATACCGTCCCTCGGCATCGTCACGAGGAAGAATTTCGCGTCGGTGGAGATCTTTTTATATCTCTGGATTATTTCGGCGTATCTGCCGACGACCGTGTTTTTGTTTTTCTTCGGATCGTCGCGGCAGATGTCGCCGACCGAACCGATCTCCTGTCCGAGTCCGAAAATATCGTTCACGCCGAGCGCTATAACGTACGCCTGAGCCGCCTTTTCGGGATCCCAGTATCCCATGGCTTCGGCGAAGCTGTCGCAGTATTCCTGCGCGGTCATACCGCCGCGGGAGAAGTTGTAGACCTTGCATCCGGCTATTCTCGCTATGTACTGCCCCCACGAATAGTCGAACATATCGAGATATACGGTAGGCTTGCCTTCCCTGCGCACCTCGAATTCGCCCGACGACAGACTGTCGCCCACGCAGGCGATTTTGCGGAATATGCCGGTAAATCCTCCGTCTTCCGAAATGCGGTCGAGCGGCTTTTCGTTTTCGTCAAAAAAGAGTTTTTCAAGATCCATGATGTTTTCCCTCCCGCTCCTTACGGAGCTTTTCAAGCTTTATTTCAGAGATTTTCTTCTTCTTTTTTCTTTTTGTTGAGCTTTACCGCGAGGATCGTTATGACGACCGCGGCGGCGATAAGTATGGCGGCGATAATTATGATGAGGATCAGGGTCAGACGGTTGCCGCCGTCCGACGGTTTGCCCTGTTCTTTCGTATCCGCGGGCTTCTGCTCTTTTGTTTCTTCGGGCAGATCCGAGCCTTCTGTGTAGCCGCAGACGGTGCATTTGCCGTCCTTGAAGGTATGCTCGCTCCTGTCCTTCGTATCGCCGCAGGAGCATTCGCTCCAGTGGAATACCGCGTTATACTTTACGGCGTATTCGTGTTCGTGACCGGGCTGAAGCTTTGCCGTAGCTTCGGTCTGCGAATAACCGCACTCGGAACATTCGCGTTCGCGTTCGCCTTCCTCTTCTTCGGTCGCCGGCTTCGTGATCGTCCATTCGCCGAACGTGTGGGCTCCTCTGTTCAGCTTTTCGCCGCAGACGCATTTTACGTAATGTTCGTTTTCGTCGCAGACGAGGTCTCCGCCCTCGTGATTGCCGCCGTCGAGCGGCAGGCGCATCGCGTCGGTCGTTTTTTCGTTTTTGTTTTTGTCGAAGCACTTATCGCAGTTGTGACAGAGATAATGTTCGTCTGTCCCCCGGGTGCTGCAGGTAGACGGCACGGCTTCGACTCTGTAAAAATCGTGACCCGAGGCGGGAATGATCACCGTTTCTTTTTCTCCGCACACCGAGCAGGTGCGTTCCGTTCTGCCGTCTTCCTCGCAGCCGGGCTGTATCACGGTCATCGCGCCGTATCTGTGCCCGAGCGGCGGGAATTTATACGATACCGTCGCCTTCGAGCCGTTTTGAGTGATCTGCGCCTCCATACCGTTTACCGAAGCCGTTGCGTCTTTTGAGAATTCATAACCGTAAACGGCTTCGATGCTGACCGTGAACGTGTATTCGCCGCCGCATTTGAACGTGCTTGACGTATCCCATCCGGCGACTCCGCCGTCGATGCGTTCCTTGTCGTAAAAATCAAACGAGGTATCGCCTTTTTTGCCTAGTTCGGGAGGCGTTACGCCCGTGATATCCACGCTTCTTATGACGTTATCGTCGGAGACGAGACGGAATTTCACCCTGCAGGTCTCGTCACCACCCTCGACGGTGTGACCGACCTCATAGGAATGAGCCGTGAGAGTTATGTTTTCGTCGGGGATATAGTAAGTATTCGATGTGAATACCATTTCGAAATCGTATTCGGTATTCGGTTTTATCCTGAGTTTTCTGATCTGATCTATCGTTTTATCCGACTGATCCACGCTCCATTTGCCGTCTGACGAGCGTTTCAGTATGAAAGCTTCGCCGTCGCAGCTCATATCGAAGCGGTATATGAGTATGTTTTTGCTCGCGTCGACCTGCACGGTCAGCTGATCGAGGAATTCGCCCACGGTTTTGTCGGGCGAGAGCTTCGGTATATCGACCGACGCCGACGAAGTTTCCTTGACGTACGTACGCAGAGTCGTGCT
>CACYEW010000370.1 GCA_902773455.1 uncultured Ruminococcus sp. | reverse complement strand
CGACCCACGCCATTTGATCGCGGCGTTTCAGTTCCTCGGTAACGCCTTCCTGTTTGGCAAGCTGTTTTACCAGCTGAAACACCATTTCATCCGCTTGCTCGTCAACCTCTCGCAGATAAGAGTTCAACGTCCCGTTCATTCTCATAACGTTGATGGTTGTCGGGTGATTATCCTTTAGGCACTGATAGTGCCGCTGCCCCCAGATCCCTATGTGTTGTAGATTGTCTTTCATAATGCAATTCCTCCTTTGCAACTTCATTATAGTGCATTCAGGCGGAAAACAAAAATGTGCGATTACGCCTTAATAGCGCGATAAATATGTACGTTCAGCCCCGTTAAAACAGTGTGTTTTTCAAGTCCGTTATTAATATTCGCACCAAAATCAGAGGACGGCTTTTGCCGTCCTCCGATTTTGATATGAATGCAAAGACAGGATTCGAAGGGGAGCGGGCTCGGTGAGTCTGCTCGTTTTTGTCAGGCTGTCACTGTATCGGAAAGAGATTCACGCCCTCTTGCGAACCGGCGGAAGCTGTTGCCGCCTTGACGCAAGCGGCAAGCCGTTCAACTGCGGCGTCGTTGGCTGATCGGTTTCACATTCAAACAAAAACCGTTCGTGCAGTTTCCCGCCGACCGTTTTTTTTAGGATCAGAGGGCCTTTTCCGGCCGTACCGGGATCCGTCATCCAAACAGATCGTTTTCACGGAACTGGAGCGTGTAGAGGGATCGGTAGATCCCGTTCAGCGCCATCAGCTCCTCGTGTGTTCCGCGCTCCGTGATCGTGCCGTTTGTTACGACGGCGATCTCGTCGGCGTTCCGTATAGTGGAAAGGCGATGGGCGACGACAAGCGTCGTCCTTCCTTTGCAAAGTTCGTCAAGCGATTGCTGGATCATCAGCTCCGTCGTATTGTCGAGCGCGCTCGTAGCCTCGTCGAGGATCAGGATGGCGGGATCCTTCAAGAAAACTCGCGCTATGCTCAGTCGCTGCTTCTGACCGCCCGACAGCTTGACGCCGCGTTCTCCGATCTCGGTATCATAGCCGTTTTCGAGCGTCATGACGTAATCGTGGATATTTGCGCGTTTGGCGGCTTCGATGATTTCCTCCTCGGTCGCGTTCGGTTTTCCGTACAGGATGTTATCCCGGATCGTTCCGACGAAGAGAAAAACGTCCTGCTGAACGATCCCGATGTTTCGTCTGACGGAATCCAGCGTCAGGGTGCGGATATCCTTGCCGTCGATCAGAATGGTCCCGTCCTCCGGCTTCACCTTGTAGAAATTGGGGAGAAGATGGCAAAGCGTCGTTTTGCCGCCGCCGGAAGGACCGACCAGAGCGAGTTTCTTACCCTTTTCGATGCGGAGATTAACGTGACTAAGCACTTCTTTTTCCGGATCGTAAGAGTAGGAAACGTCGCGAAATTCGATCACGCCCTGAACGTTCTTCAGTTCTTCCGCGTCCGGCGCGTCGGTTTCGGCTTCCTCGTCCATGATTTCAATGAAGCGTTTGAAGCCCGATGCGCCGTCTTGATACTGCTCCATGAAATTGATCAGCGTGTTGACGGGGCTGATAAAGAGATTGACCGAAACGATGAAGGTGGAATAGTCTCCGAAGGAGATCCGCCCGGCGTATAGGAACAGGCCGCCGGCAATGAGGATCAGAACGTTGAAAACGTCCGTGATGAAGGATGTGGAGGAAAAGAATTTGGCCATTGCCTGATAGGCGCGGCCCGACGCGCTGACGAATTCCTCGTCTCCCTTCATGAATTTTTCGACCTCGCGCTCTGAATTGGTGTAAGCCTTCGTAACGCGGATCCCGGTGACGCTGCTTTCGACGGCGGCGTTGATCGTGGCGTTGCTTTTACGCCGGTCCTCGAACGCTTTGTTCATCAATTTACGATAGTGGAGCGTAACGGCGAAAAGGATCGGAACGCAGGCGAACACGATCAGCGTCAGGATCGGTTCGATGCTCATCAAATAGGAGAAGGAAAGAATGATCATGACCGAACTGATGAGCAGGTTTTCCGGGCCGTGATGCGCCAGCTCACAGACCTCGAACAGATCGCTCGTCAGGCGAGTCATGATCCTGCCGGTCTCGTTGTTGTCGTAGAACCGGAAGGGGAGCTTCTGCAGGTGGTTGAAAAGATCGACTCGCATTTTCGACTGCATTCTGACGCCGATCAGGTGACCGTAATACTGAACGAAATACCGCATCAGCATACGCAAAACGTACAAAACGAGAACGATCGCACCCGCGATAACGATATGGGTATACATTTTCTGCGGGATATAAAGATTCAGCATTTTGTTGGTCACGACAGGGTATGCCATACCGATCAGAGAGATAAGAAGCGAAGCGATAAGATCCAGAGCCAGCAATTTTCTGTGTGGTTTGTAATAACTGATGAAGCGTTTCAGCATAACGGTTTTTCCTTATTCATCGGATTTGGCGGAATTTTTTCATATGATACCACGTTTCATTTCGTTTGTCTACCTTGAAATGTAACTTTTTCTTTTTTCTGCTTCCGATCGCCGCCGGAAAATACAAAGCCTTATACCCGATCTTCTTTTGCTTTTGCAATTTTTATATATTCATCGGGCGGGTCAGAACTTATTCGTTTTTAGCTTCTTGACTTTTATGTTTTTTTGTGTTATCATAATAAAAAAAATTAGGAGGAGCAAAGCGTTTTTTACGCGAACCACGAATGAAAAAACTATTATGTGCGATCCTTTTTTTCGCCGTACTTATTTCTAATGCGGCGTGTACCGGCGGCAAAACGGCTGATTCCGATACCGCGGCGCCGGCATCTGAAAGCGAAACGAAGGAGCCTGAAACAGACGCGGCAACCGAGCTTGCGGAAGAGATCGTTATTCCCGAATACTCGGATATAGGTCTTGCGTCGCTTTTAGCAGGAAAAGACGACCGCAAATCAATTCGTTATGATTTTGCAAAATATAAATACAGCGCTCTGCGCTCCGATTCGAGCCTTGTTTTCACTTCAAACATGGATTATAAGGTCGATAATAACGGTCTGACTATCACCGACGAAGGCTGGAACAGCGTCGGCTTTTCCCTCAATCTGACCGAACCGTATACCGCCGGAGCCTCGCTCATAAACCGCGGCGCGGTGAGCAACGTCCGCTCGATCATGTTCGGCACCCGTATAACACGCGCCGATCACCTGTATATCGACAGCGGTCTGTGGTTCACGTTCTCGGGGAATTCCGTGTTCGCCGTGGTAAAGAACGGCTTCACCGTTTTAGTCGGCAGCGATTTTGATTTCAGCGCAAAAGAAGGGATCGACGTCACACTGACTGACGACGGCGAAAAGATAACGTGCCTCGTCAAAGACACGAAAGTCGCCGAAGCCGTTATCGAAGGCGAAGCGCTCGTCTTGTACGGCGCCGACGGCGGTGAGATCGCGCGTACGCCGGACCTTGCCCGTATCGCCCACGGAGATACGCTGGGCTTCGTTCGCACGATGTCGCACTTTGCAAATTCATCCACCGTCTCAATGAGTCTGCAGACGGGATCAGCGATCCCTTACGCTCCGGATGACGCATTCGCCGAACTCCGCGACGGATACCGCTATCTGCTCCGCGATAAAACGATGATACGCACGCAAAACCCGATCGAGTTTCACGGCAAAGCGACTATGACGGACGCATCGGCAGCCGCCGCTTTGTTCGGATTCGACTGCGTTTACTCCGAAGACGGCTCAAAGGTCTCGCTTACGCGCGACGGCGCCGTACTCACGTACGCCGAGGGCGCGGCTTCGGTCGATCTGAACGGTACCGCATATGACTGTCCCACCGCCGTACGCCGCGGCGGATCGCTGCTCATCGCCGCCGATTATCTTGCAAGGTGGCTCGGCTATACGGTCAGCGGCGACGAATCTTCCGTCTGTATAGCCGCGCCGGAAGCGTCGCTTGCCGAAGAAAGGAAAAGAAATATGGACGAATTATACAAGCTTTATAACGACGTGATCTTCGATCACAGCGACGTTGAGATCGAAAAGACCGGCGTCGGCGCGTATGAGCAAACGCCTTTTGAAGACCGCCTCGTCGGCCTCGCCTATTCGACGTGGCTCTGTCCCAAGATCATAACCTGGGGCAAAAACACCTGGGATTCTCCGCT
>CACYEW010000369.1 GCA_902773455.1 uncultured Ruminococcus sp. | reverse complement strand
TCGTAGTCGTCGGGCTTTACATTCTCGCTTTCAAGCATCCGCCGGAAACGTGGTCGCAGCCCGCCTGGATCTACGCGTTCACGGTCTCCGGATGTATAGCGATCGCGCTGTTCTGCGCGATGATCATAGCGAGCCTTGTCGGTACGACAATACCGATGATACTGCATAAGATCCATATCGACCCCGCCGTAGCGTCGGGACCGATGATCACGACGGTCAACGACCTTATCGCCGCAATGGTATATTACGGTTTATCGTGGCTGCTTCTCGTCAATATGCTCCATATGAACTGAATACTCCGAATTAAAATCAGCCGGTCCGCGCGGACCGGCTGATTTGACGTTTTAATGCGTTATTTCTTTTTTCTCAGCGAAAGACCTTTCAGAAGAGCCGCCAGCGAAGCTATGACCGGCGTAACCGCGACGAGTATCGTTGCAAAGTTCACGCTTGCAGAGAACGCTATCGGCAAAAGACCGAAGCCGACGTTCGAAGGTCCGTCAAGATTGAATTTCAGGGCGACAAAGTAAAGCGCGGCGGATATAAGCGATATGCAGATATATATCAGAGCCGCCGGAAGCGCAAGCTTTTTACGGCTTTCTTCTTTCAGGTTGTTATAGTATAATCCCCATACCGCAAACGAGCCGAAGGCGACGAGCGAAACGAGCATCGACGCAAGCGAGTAGGGAAGATAACCGTGCGCGAAGTCGATGATGAACAGACCGTAGAAAAATCCGCAGAAGCCGTAAAGGCTGACGAGGAGCCATATACCCATGAATATACCGCGAACGAATCCGCATTTTCCGCGCGGACGGGGGCGCGATACGCCTTCGTACGGACGTTTCGCCTCATAATTTCTCAAATAAAGGAGCAGGCAAACGCCGAGCGCGGAGAACAGTATCGAGTAAAGCACGGCGTCAAGCGGATATAACGGCGAGGGCGCGCCTTCGACGAGAGAATCATATCTGCCGGCAAATCTCATTGTGAGCGTGTATGCGGCGTTTAAAAGGCCGGTAAGCGCCACGGCGATCGCGTGCTTTTTCACCTTCTTCGATAAGATCTCGCGGCTTTCGTTACGGTAAAACGCCTGACAGATCATCAAAGCGCCGAGCGTTATGAAAAACGTAAGGAATATCGGTACCGATCTCTGCGCGTCATAAATCGCAACGTCGGGCGAACCGCAGACTATCGAACCGATACAGTCGGAGAGGCAGTACAGAAAATTCATAAAGGTGAACGCCGTCAGTACGTAAAAGAATATAAGGCAGAGCGTAACGGCGATCGAACGCGTTTTACGGCTCTTTTCGGCGCCGGAAGAGACGAAATTATCGGCACAAAACATTTTCATCACCATTTCACCCACGCGGCGAAATCGCCGTTTTCCCTTTCGTTATAATACAGATGCTCCAGATCGAACGATCCGTATCTGCCGGTGATCGTTACGAGAGAGGCCCCGATAAGATCGAAATTCTCGTTTATGCCGACCGATTCAAGTCCGGCTTTCATATACTTATCGTCTGAATTCACGTCGATGTGAGCGTAGTAAAGCTCCGCTCCGGTCTTGACGCCGAAACCCAAAACAACGCCTTCGTATTCGACGGTCCAGTCGACGTTGTGCGCGTGACCCATAAACGCCGCTTTCAGACCGTGGTCTTTCGCTTTGTCTATGAAATCGCTTGCGTACTTTTCGTTGCCGTTATCGGCAAACCCTTCGAGCTTGAAGAATTTGTTTTTCAGATCCGCACCGTCTTCCGTAACGGCTTTCCACGCTTTTTCGCATTCATCCTGCGGAATGTGGTAATATGCGATCGCGGGTACGTTGCCGGCAAGCTCCTGCTCTTTTATATACCAATCGGTCTGATCCGGACGTATGTAATCGTAATCTCTGAATACGGAAAGCTCCGTTTCGGAAAAGCTTGCGCCGGAATCGAGGTTTGCTATCATCCATACGGCGGGCGTGTTTTTTGTGCCGTCCTCGGTCAGATTTATCACATAGTTGCTTCTGCCGTAAAGATCGTCGTTCTGCTCGCAATACAGACAGTGCGGCGCGTTTTTGAACTTTTCGGCGAGGTGATTGGGGTTATAAAGTGAGTGGCGGTCGTGGTTGCCCCAGATCGGAGCATACAGAAAACCGTATTCTCCGGCTTTTTTCTCGAAATACTCGATAAAAGTATTCAGGTGATATACGTTTGCGAGCATGAACATGTCGCCCGTGATCTCGACGAGGTCGATCTTCGCGCCCTCTCCCTGCGTTTTCACGATATGATCGCTGCATTCCTTGAAAAGCTTATCGAGATACGCCGTCGATCTGACGGTCGACGTGTTTGCATTCCAATGGATATCCGTAAGCTGAAGAACGTTGAATCCGTCGTGATATCTGACGGTGAAGACGTAATCCTGCAGATGATCCGAATATCCCGCCGGACCGGCGCAGCCTGCAAGAGAGAGCGCCGTCAGCACGGCAAGCAGAAAGCACAGCAGTTTTTTTCTCATTTGTCTTTTTCTCCTGTTGTTTTTTCGGCAATAACGGGCATGTGGAATTCCGTTACTCCCGTAAGTTTGAATAAGTATATCACTTTTTAGACAAAAAGTCAATATATAAAGCGTAATTCCGTCGAAAAACAATTAAAACGCCGTAATTTCCCGATACTTCGGTCGCCGCGCTCACGCCGATAAACGTGAATACGGTCGCGCAAGCGCCGCGGCCGTTTCGGAAACGGATCGTTTC
>CACYEW010000368.1 GCA_902773455.1 uncultured Ruminococcus sp. | reverse complement strand
TGAGCGATACCGTTACGGCGTAATTGATGTTTTCGAGACCGGTATATTTCTTATTGACGTTTTTAGGCCACGTATACCCGCCTTTTCCGTAGGTATGCGGCGTATCGTCGACGACCGTGCCCCACGTGATCAGCCCGAGATCGAGTCCGGGCGAATACGTTGACAGCGGCTTGATTGACGAACCGGGCGATCTTCTCGCCTGCGTTGCGAGATTCAATATACGGCTCTGTGTCTTCGGTCCGCGTCTGCCGATGATGCCGAGCACGTCGCCCGAATACGGGTCGCACACGACCATCGCCGACTGCGGCAGTATTACGAAAGTTTCTTTGGGGAAATTCTTATCGTCAAGATAGCATTTTTCAAGCGTTTCCTGAACGAACGGATCCATTGCGGTATATATCTTATAACCGCCCGAGAAAACGAGATTGGAAGCGACTTCTCTCGTTATTCCTCTCTGCGCCATAAAGTCGGCGATAAGGTCCTCGATGACCGCGTCGATATAGTCGGACGAGACCTTCTTGCCGGTATTCTTTTCTTTGCTTGAATTCGAGGGTTCTTTATATATCTCAAGCGGCTGATCCCACGATTCGTTGAATTCCTCCTGCGTTATATATCCGTAGGAAAGCATCGTTTTAAGTACGGTGTTGCGTCTTTCCTGGTTGAACTCGGGATTCTGTATCGGATCGTATTTCGTCGGATACTTGACTATTGAAGCAAGCGCCGCGCCTTCCGTAAGCGTCAGCTCCGACACCTCTTTGCCGAAATACTTCTGCGCCGCCGTTTTTAAGCCGTAACATCCCTGCGAAAGATATATCGTGTTCAGATACAATTCGAGTATTTCCGATTTATCGAGCTTCTGTTCAAGATACAGCGCCCGGAACATCTCCTGTATTTTACGCTGAATGGAATAATCGTCGTCGCCGGTCAGGTTTTTGACAAGCTGCTGAGTTATCGTTGAGCCGCCGAAGGTCGAACCGGACGGCATTATAAAGTTGCGGACGGCGCCGAGAGTTCTGTACCAGTCGACTCCCTGATGATCCCAGAATCTGTGATCTTCGATAGCGACGTAGGCTTTGATAACGTGATCGGGTACCTCCTGTATCGATACCCATATCCTGTTCTCGCCGCCGTTTATACGTTCGTCTTCCATTTCGACGGGCGTACCGTTGTCGTCGTAATAATAGAACATCGTAGTCGCGTTCTGTTCCGTTTTCAACAGTTCCGTATCAAGCACGGGATCGATATTGTTTTTCAGATAAAGCGCGAACACGAAACCGACTATCAGGGCTGTCAGCACGCCGATAACGAGGATCGTGATAAGTATGTTTATGAGATAAGTGAAGAGCCTGAAAAGAAAATGAGCCGATAAAACGAGCGCGTGCCTGACGGCTTTTGCCCAGTTGATATGATAACCGCGTTTTTCGTCGCGTTTTTTTCTTCTTTCTTTTCTCTTTTCTCCCATCTTCTTAAAGAATTCAACCGTCTTTTTTGAAGCGGACACGATCTTTTCTTTGACCGTGCCGAGGATCTGAGTGAATTTGTTTATGACCGGCGCCTCCTCTCCGCGTAAATGACAATAAAAATTATATTTTAATTATATCATTGCCGGAATAATATTTTCTACATTCGTTTTTAAATTTTTTATGAACGGTAAGCCGTTCAAATTACGTTTTCGCTGCCGCAAAGCGTTTTAAGATAAGCGACCAATCCGTCCGTAACGGTCACGGGAGAAGACGTTTTATAATACTTTTTATCTTCCTCCGAATATATTATCGCAGCCGTCTTTGAAAACTCGTCGTAATATACCGAAAGGATCGCCTTTACTTTTGCGATATCGGGATACTTTTCTTCATCGACGGAAGGAACTTTGATATACAGTTTTCCCGAAGCGCTTTTTTTCTCCTGTTTTTCGGGCGCCTTGTATTCGCCGTCGCTTTTGAGCGCGATCACCGTATCGGCTGAAAGCTTAACGTCCTCGTCCTCACGCTTGGAAAGCGTTCCCGTGACCGTGACGGCGGCGTCCGCGTAAAGCAGATATCTGTACTTTTCATACCTGTTCGGAAAGATTATGACCTCTATCTCGCCGTATCGGTCTTCAAGGCGCATAAACGCCATGGACTGACCTTTTTTCGTGGTTTTAACCGTCATTGCGGATATTATGCCGCAGACCGTCACCTTCTGACCTTCTTTGTAATCGCCTTCGCCGTAATCTTCAAACGACGCCGTTATCTCCGATATCTCGTCCGGCGAAACGGCTTCTCTGTTCTTTGAATATCCGTTGAGCAAATGACCGGAAAAATACTGTCCGGTCGTTTCCTTCTCCATCGTAAGCAGATCGCGCAGCGAAAATTCCGGCACGTCCGGATATGAGAACTCGCCGCGCTCCGAATCGTCATCGGCGGCTGAAAACATATCGATCTGCCCGGCCAGATTTTTCTTTGCGGCGCCGATCTCGCGCTCGAGTATCTCTTCAAACGATAACAGCATCCTGCTTCTGTAAACGCCGAGAGAATCGAAAGCTCCGCTCTTTATGAGCGATTCGAGCTGTTTC
>CACYEW010000367.1 GCA_902773455.1 uncultured Ruminococcus sp. | reverse complement strand
TGTCGTTTTGCGGAGTCATCATCGTAAATCCGCCGGCGCGGGACGTGGGAACTATCGTTATATGCGTTACGGGATCGAGCTTGTCAAGATACCAGCATGCGACCGCGTGACCGGCTTCGTGATAAGCCGTTATGCGGTTTTCTTCTTCAAGGCGTTTATGCGACTTCTTCGACGTGCCGACTACGGCGCGGAGAGCCGCTTCGTCAAGATCGGTCTGACCGATGAGCGTTTTGTTCTTTCTTGCCGCGAGAAGCGCCGCTTCGTTCAGAAGGTTCGCAAGATCGGCGCCGGTGAATCCCGCCGTGCGTTTCGCTATGGCGGAAAGATCGACGTCGCCTTCAAACGGCTTGCCTTTCGCGTGTACTCTGAGAATTTCTTCACGACCCTTGAGGTCGGGGTAGTGAACGGTTATCTGTCTGTCGAAACGGCCGGGGCGGAGAAGCGCCGGGTCGAGAATGTCAAGACGGTTCGTCGCGGCTATGACGACGATGCCGTCGTGTGAGCCGAAACCGTCCATTTCAACGAGAAGCTGGTTCAGCGTCTGTTCGCGTTCGTCGTGACCGCCGCCGAGACCGGAACCTCTGTGTCTGCCGACCGCGTCGATCTCGTCGATAAAAATGATGCTCGCGGTGTTCTTTCTCGCCGTGTCGAACAGGTCGCGCACGCGGCTCGCGCCTACGCCGACGTACATTTCAACGAAATCGGAACCGGAGATGGAGTAAAACGGAACGCCCGCTTCGCCCGCGACCGCTTTCGCAAGCAGAGTTTTACCGGTGCCGGGAGGGCCAACGAGCAATATGCCGTGAGGGATCCTCGCGCCGAGCTTCGTATACTTTTTGACGTCGCGCAGAAATTCAACTATTTCGCGCAGCTCTTCTTTTTCTTCATCGGCGCCTGCCACGTCGGAGAAATAGACTTTTTTCTTTTCATCGGAACCGAGACGCGGCTTCGCTTTGCCGAAGCTGTTCATCTTGCCGATGCTGCCGTTTGACGACATCTGTTTCATGGCGAAACGCCAGAGGACTATCATACCGACGATAACGAGCGCAAGCGGTATGAGCGAGAGCCAGAACGACGCGCTCGTGTCTATCGGCTCGTATTCGTACTGCGTGAGAGTGCCTTTTTGGGTCTGCTCGGCGATAACGTCGCGTAACTCCGTATAGAATTCCGTTTCGTTACGCAGTTTATACTTATACGTCGTTCCGGATACGTCCTTCATTATGAGCCAGTTGTCTTTTCTCAGAACGAATTCCGATATCTGACCGTTTCTGAACTTCTCCGATACTTCGCTGAAGTATTTTATCGTCTTGCCGCTGTTCGCATTGTTGAGAAGCACCGTGGCGACTATGAAGATAACGAGTATGAAAGCGATGAAGATCGCCCAGCTTTTAAGGTTTGATTTCATATATGGATCCAAACTTTCAGTTATTTTTTATAAACGCACGGCTTGAGTATTCCGACGTACGGAAGCTCTCTGTACCGTTCGGAGTAGTCGAGTCCGTAACCGACGACGAATTCGTCCGGTATTATTATACCCGAATAATCGGGCGTGAATTCCACCTCGCGCCTTGCGGGCTTGTCGAGGAGCGTGGCGGTATGTACGCTTCTCGCGCCTTTCATTTTAAGATACTCCACGAGCGTCGAAAGAGTTCTGCCGCTGTCTACGATATCCTCGATTATCAGAATATCGATGTCCGAAAAGTCGTCGCGGTGAAGGTCGAGAAGTATGCGGACGTTTCCGGTCGACTGACTGCCTTTGCCGTACGACGTCACTTTCATGAAATCTATCTGCATCGGCACGGTTATTTTTCTCATAAGGTCGGAGAAAAATACGACCGAACCTTTCAGAATGCAGAGAAGAAGAAGATTTTTGTCTTCGTAATCTTTCGATATCCTCGCGGCGATCCTGTCCACCGTTTCGGCTATTTCATTCTGTGATACGAGGATCTTTTCAATATCGTTTTCAAGCTTGCTCAATTTCGTTTTTCCTTTCAAAAACTGTTTTCGCAGTAAGTAATACTGTATTTTTCGTCTCCGCGGCATCCGTCGCGGGATACGAACGGCATAATGCAGAGAACGCCGCGCTTATCGCAGAATACGGGATAGTCGCCGCGGCGTGAAGAAGGTACCTTCTTTTCGGAAAGCAGTTTTTTCACCGTGTGCGTCATACCGCCGTAAACGAGTCTGTCCGATCCGGCGCGGTTTCTTACGTATACGCCGTCTTTTATGATATCAGAACTTATTATAAAGCGTTTTACGAGTTTGTAAATATTTTTCAATTCGCACAGCGAAACGGCGTCGTCTGCCGCTTCTACGTAAACGTCGAAGCCAAGGTCGGCAAAGCGGTTCAGACCGGGCGTGAGTACGTACCGGTACTCCCTGTTGTACGTGCGCGCGGCAAAGCGGAAAACGCCGTTTTCGATTATCAGATCGGTCCCCGAGGGAAGATTCAGCCGCTTTCCGTTTTCGGCGGTCTTTATGAATTCCGTTATGATACCGACGTGCGCGAAAGAAAGCTCCGAGCCGCTTTGACGGTTATACAGTATCGACAGCACGCGTGACGCAACGCAGGCGTGAAGAGAAGAGAAACTGACCGGGTCGGGACGTTCATGGCTCGAAATATAATCGAGCGCGCAGCTTTCCACAAATTCGTCAGCCTCGGCGGCGGCGTCGGCGCTTCGCTCCATATTCGAAGCAAACGCCGGGTTCACACGTCCGAAACGCGGCAAAAGCTCCTTGCGGATGTAATTGCGCGTATAATCCGTATCGTCGTTTGTACTGTCATGCACGTAGGGCTGACCGATCGAATCGAGATACGCTGTTATTTCCTGCTTATCTGCGCATAAAAGCGGTCTTATAACGGTGAAACCGTCTTTTTCTCTTACCGGAAGAATGCTTCCGAGACCTCTCAGACCGGCTCCTCGTGAGGAGTTGAAAAGAAAAGTCTCAAGTCTGTCCGTTCTGTTGTGGGCTACGGCTATCGTTTTTGCTCCGCATCGGCGCGCGGCTTCGTAAAACCGCGCCCAGCGCATTTCCCGCGCCGCCTCTTCCGTGCCGATGCCTTTTTCTTTCGCGTATTCGGGGACGTTGCATTTGTATGAAACGAACTTTACGCCGAGCTTTTCGCAAAGCGAGCGGCAGAATTCCTCGTCGCGGTCGGCTTCTTTTCCGCGTATCATATGATTTATGTGAACGCAAACCGGCGTGACGCCGAGCTTTTGCAAAACGAGCAGCAGGCAGACGGAATCCGCTCCGCCCGAAAGTCCGGCGACGAGAGGTTCCTTCAGCCCGATGCCTTTCGCGGCGATATACTCGCGTACCTTTGCGACGAGATCAGCCGTTCGGGGCATCCATACCGGTCAGCTCCGTAAATTTCGTGAACTGCCCCTCCCACGCCATATCTATCTCGCCCTGAGACCCGTGTCTGTTCTTGACGACGAGGATCTGAGCTCTGTTCTGCTGATTCTGATTCTGATCCTGCGCTTCGGGACGGTAAAGCATTATTACGATATCCGCGTCCTGCTCGATGGATCCGGATTCGCGCAGATCGGCGAGAGTCGGCTTTTTGTCTTTTCTGCCTTCGACCGCCCGGTTCAGCTGCGAACAGCAGATTATCGGTATTTCGAGATCCTTTGCCATCAGCTTAAGCTTACGGGAGATCTCGGATACCTCCTGAACTCTGTTGTCCGTCGGCTTTTCGCCGTGCATAAGCTGTAAATAGTCGATGACGACGAGACCTACGGACTTTATTCTGCGAAGCTTCGCTTTCATTACGGATAAATTCGTTTCAGCCGTATCGTCGATGTAGATCTTGCATTCCGAAAGCTTCGAAGCCGCCCGTCCGAGCTTCATCCAGTCGTCGTCGGTGAGCTTGCCCGTGCGAAGCGACGTGCTCGGTATGCACGCCTCCGTCGAAAGCATTCTCGTAACGAGCTGTTCACCCGACATTTCAAGGGAGAAGATACATACTGTCTTTTTGCCGTAATACGCGACGTTTTGAGCGATATTGAGACAAAAACTCGTTTTTCCCACGCCCGGACGCGCTCCGACGAATACGAGATCGCCTTTGTTCAGACCGACGAGCACGGAGTCGAGCTTCGAATAATTGGTCTGAATGCCGGTAAGAAGCTCGGGGTTTCTGCTGATCTCGGATATCTGATTATACGTTCTCGTAACGAGTTCGTTTATCGAAACGAAATCCTTGTTTTCGTTTATCTCGGATATGTTATATATTTCCTGCTCGGCGAAATCGAGGATCGCCTCGGTAGATTCCTGCTCGCTGTAAGCCGCGTCGGATATGCGTTCGGAAGCCGTTATGAGCTGCCTCAGCACGCTTTTGTCTTTTACGATGTTGGCGTAATCGACGAGGTTGGCTGAGGTCGGCACCATTTCGCATATCTTCTTTATGTACTCCTTGCCGGAGGTCTCGTCGTAAACGCCGTTTTCCACGAGAGCGTTTATCAGCGTGACGACGTCTATGGTCCTGTTTTTGTCAAGACTCAGAGTACGCATGGCGGAATAGATGTTTTTATGCTCTTCGATATAGAAATCGTCGGTATAAAGAAAACTCGATATCTCCTTGAAATTCTCGGGATCGATCAGTATCGAGCCGAGAACAGCCTGCTCCGCTTCAAGAGAGAAGGGGAGCTGCTTGTTGAATTCGTTTTTCATCTCAGTTTTTTTCCGTTACGATAAGATTGAGTTTTCCCGTCACGTCGGGATAATACTTGACGTCGAGCGTGTACGAACCGAAGGTCTTTATCGGTTCGGGCATAACTATCTTTCTTTTGTCGAGGTCTATTCCGTGCTGAGCTTTCAGCGCGTCGGATATCTCCTTCGCGGTCACGGAGCCGTAGAATTTACCGCCGGGACCGGGCTGCGCCTGTATAACGATAACCGAAACGGCGATCTTTTCGGCAAGAGCCTTCGCCTCCGCTTTTTCAACGGCGATCTTATGAAGTCTCGATTCCTCCTTTGCTTTGAGCTCGGAGAGCAGAGCGTCCGTTACCTCGCGGGCAAGCTGCCTCGGAATGAGATAATTGCGCGCGTATCCGTCGGAGACCTTTACGATCTCGCCTTTTTTACCCTGACCTTTCACGTCAGCAAGAAGATATACTTTCATTTTTTCAGTTTCCTTTCTTATTCGAGCGTTATTTTGCCGCCGTTTATCGCGGCTTCGAGAAGCAATACGACGGTCCTCATATTCAGATCCTCGGTCGGCTTGTCGAGAAGCGGAACGGTTTTTCCGTTTGAGAGCTGAGCGCCGGCGTTCGAATGGTGACCGCCGCCGCCGAGCCGTTCAAGGATGACCTGAACGTTCACCGTGCCGTCGCTTCTCGCGGATACCGTATATAACGGATCGGGTCCGTTCGGAGTTTTGAGCCTGCATACCGCGAACGAGGCGTGCACGCCTTTTATCCGCATTATCGTTTCAGCGACGCGAGCCGCCGTGGCGGGCTCGGTTATGGGTACCTGGTCGGAGCCGGTACAGATATAAAATCCATCCTTGACCTGACGCATCGTGCTTTCTATCTTCAGCTCGGTCATGAAATCGTCGCGGTCGAGATTGAAGTACTCGGTCGATACCGAAGAATCGGCACCCTCTCTGCGCAGGTACTGCGCCGCGGCGTATGTTCCGGCGCCGCAGTCGCGTGTGAAATTGTTCGTGTCGAGCTGCATGCCGGCAAGAAGCAGGTTTGCTTCGTCAGGCGTGATTATACCGGCGGGAGCGATCTGTTCTATCATCTGGGAAACGATCTCGGAAGCGGATGAAGCCGAAGGCTCGATATACGTTATTTCGGGATCGAACGGCATATCGCTCGAGGCGCGTCTGTGGTGGTCTATTATGATTATCTTAGAGACCTGCTCGGTGAGCTTCGGATATTCGAATATGAAAGGATTGTTCACGTCGACGATGAAGAGCAGAGAATCGCTCTCTATCATATCGAAGCTATCGCGATCGAAATCGTAAAACAGATCCTTGTAATCGGGCGACTCCTTCAGCATATCGTAAGGCTTTTCGATGTTTTTGTTGCGCTTTACGACTATAACGGGCTTTTTACCGTACAGAAGACATATCTTCGCAATACCGATACAGGCGGCGAGACAGTCGAAGTCGGCGTTCTTGTGACCCATTATGAGCACGCTGCCCGCTTTTTTCAGAAGCGGAAGCGCCTGAGTTATGAGTCGTCTCGCGTTAAGGCTCGTCAGCTGCGGATCGTGCTTTGAGGTGCCGCCGAAGAATTCAGCTTTTCCGACGTCGTTTTTGATAACGACCTGGTCGCCGCCGCGCTGAAGCGCGAACTGCATCGCTTCTTTTGCAAGACCGTATTTCGCCGAAAGGTCTTTGTTTGAATCCGCTATACCGACCGAGATGGTCATCGGTATCGCGTCTTCACCGAAGGTGATCTTTTTTACCTCGTCGAGTATGGCAAACGATGAGCGGCGAAGGCTTTCAAGATGCTCGGCGTTTATTATCATAACGTATTTGCCCGTCTCGTATTCGTTTATGAAGCCCCTGTTGTCGGCGGCCCAGTCGTACAGAAGACGGCTTACGGCGGCGGAAGCCTGCGCGTAATTGTCGTGAAGACCGGAAAGAAAGTTATCAGCCATATCGACGATAACGGACGCGATTATTATGCGCTCGTTTTCGAGTCTTTCCACAAGCTGTTTTTCACCGGAGATATCGATCCATACCGACGTGATCTGACCGTTCGTCGACTGGCAGCCGTAAACGCGGTAATAGTTTCCGTTGAGCTCGCATATCACTCCGTCCGCGTTTTCCTCTTTCAGAAGCGATCTGACCGAAAGATTGCAGAACTGGGAAATCGTCTGATCCTTTTTGAACGGCACGGGAAGAACGTTCTGAAAAGCGAGGTTGCTCCAGGTTATCTTTCCGTCTCCGTTCGTGACGATGACCGGCGTGCCCATGCTTGTAAGAAGCCCGAGCAGCGGTTTAAGGCCTTTTCCGGGAGGTTCCGACGATACGCCGAAGCCCTTGAAAATATACAATATAAGGAATATACCGCCGATGACGACGACGCAGTATACGGCGGCGGCAATGAACGCCGACATTATGCCGGGCATCCTGATGCTGTACGAAAGCACCGTGAACAGTATGATGAACAGTACGGTACAGACGATACAGTATATAACGACCGCCTTTGTTTTGTCGTTCATAACATTTTCTCCTCATATTAAAGATAATAACCGTATTTTACATAATATCATATCGTATTTTGATTGTCAACCTTTTATAAGAAATTTTTTATGAATAAATCCTTCCTTTACCGCCGCCGCGGTTTCTTTTGCGATTTTTTCAATTGACGGCATAAAGCACTTGAAAAATCCGTAACGGCGTGGTATAATACGCTTAGCAAAAAAGGAGAGAGAATAAAATGAAAATATACGGTCTGCAAAAGCTTTCGCTTGTCGATTACCCCGGTAAGACCGCCGCGGTGCTTTTTACGGGAGGATGTAATTTCCGCTGCCCGTTCTGCCATAATTTCGGGCTCGTTTCGTCGCCGGGCGAACCTCTTGACGAAGAAGAGGTATTTTCGTATCTGAAAAAAAGAAAAGGACTGCTCGACGCCGTTGTCATAACGGGCGGCGAACCTCTGATCCACCCCGATATCGCCGGGCTTATCAAAAAGGTCAGAGACGTCGGATATCCGGTCAAATTAGATACGAACGGCACGTTCCCGGTACGGCTCGCCGAGCTTATTTCCGAAGGGCTTATCGATTACGTGGCGATGGATATAAAGAACTGTGAAGAGAAGTATTTCCTCACCGCCGGCTGCGACGTCGACCTCGACGCCGTGAGAAAAAGCGTGATGCTTCTGATGAGCGGAAGCGTCGATTTCGAGTTCAGAACGACCGCCGTAAAGCAGCTTCACGAGGTATCCGATTTCATACGTATAGGTAAATGGATCAAAGGAAACGAAAAATACTATATACAGAGGTTCAAGGACGCCGAAACCGTCCCGTACGGCAATCTTTCGGCGCCTGACGACGGGGA
>CACYEW010000366.1 GCA_902773455.1 uncultured Ruminococcus sp. | reverse complement strand
CAAGATCCGACGCGAATGCGAATATTATACCGGAGTCTTCTTTTCCGGCTTTGCGGAATACGACGTCGTTGCGCTCCGCTTTGCTCCACGTAACGAACTCGGAGTCGTTATCCCACGTGGCACCGGCTGACTGATAATCGATAAAAGCGCTTCCGCCGTATTCATAACGAAGCAATTCGTCCCCGACCGGTAATGAAACGAATTTCGGAGAAATTCCGTACCGTACGCTTCCGTTTATATCCGTATAGCGTTTGTCTTTTGTCAACACCGCAGGACCGTGTTTGAGAAGCAGTTTTCCGTTGCCCTGCGGATCGATACTGCCTTTGGATCTTACGATCTTATCCCTGATATCGAATTTTACGGTTAACTGCAGTCTTCCGGAAAAGCATCCTGTTATTTCATAATATCCTTTATAACGTTTGCTTTCCGACACAAAGATATTTTCTTTTGAATAAAAGGAGTAATTATACGCGTAATCAGCTTTTCTTAAAAACAGTTTCGTCATATCGCAAGCGTTATCGACCGTCACGTTTAGCTCTCCGCAGGCAGGAAACGAGGTCTTTACAGAGACCGATAATTCTCCGTATTCCGCTTTTCCGTCAACGTAAAGGTTTATGACGGGACCGTCGTCCGCTTTCATAAACGCAATAAACGGTATAAGCGCCGATCCCATTGGTCCGTTCGCAGTACAGCAGCTCAGATCGAAGCCGCCGACGTTATACGAAAAATTGACCTTCGGATTTCTTTTACCGTTGAATTTGGGAAAGTATTCGTAAAACAAGCCGTCCGGCCGGAGCGCGGCGCATAAAGCGTTTATCGCGCTTACCTCAATACTGTCGGCGTAATCGGAACAGCCCTCGAGTCTTAACAGCTGCAAACACAGCTTCATCCACGTAACGGTGACGCAGGTCTCCATGGAAAGCTCGATGCCGGGGTTTGCCTGTTCAAATCTCGTTTTGTTCCACTGCTCGCCCGTACCCGGTCCGAGATTGAAAGGTCCGTCCGCTCCGCCTGAGCCGAGCTCGGTTATCTCCTCTTTTATCAGCTTTTTATAAAGCGTAATAACGGCTTTTCTGTACCGTTTTATACCCGTAACTCTGTAATACTCCGTGAGCCCCTCGAAGCACGACATCATTTCGTACGCCTTGGCTATGCTTTTTGAAGGATCGCCGGCGTCGCCGACAAGGTACGGCGATTTGCCGCCGAGTATCGCGTCGATAACGTTTTCTCTTTTGCAAAATCCCCGGTCGACTATATACGAAGCAAAATCGAGGTGACGCTTTTCCCCGGATAAACGGTAGATCTTAACGACCGGTTCAAGTATAGACGACGATTCTATGCCGTAAAAAGCCCAGCCGGTATCGAGAATATCAGTTTTGCCTTCTTCTCGCCCTACCTGCGATATCGTATAATCGAGCAGCTTTATCAAAGCGTTCTTTACGTTTTCGTCACCGGTAATATCGTAGTAACCGAGCAGACCGAGCATAACGTATTTACGCTCCCAAAGATCGGCGCCGGATGAGCCGTTCGGCTGTTGATCCTTAGGCGCCGTCGATATTTCTCCGTCGTCGCCCTGAACGCTCAAAAGCTCGTAAACGGCTGTTTTTATCTTTTCAAAAAGCTCTTCGTTTTTCGTATATGCGTAAAGAACGCAGGCTGCTCTTATGATCTTACCGAAGAATTCGCCCGCCGCAAATTGATTTTTCTTTTCGGAATAAAAGCTTACGAGCGCGTGAAAATCGAGTTTTTTCATCAAACCCGATTCGATGATCCTTATTTTCTTATCATAAACGCAGTCTGAACTGAGTTTTATTTTGCCGGCGTCAAGCGGCATGAATTTATCTTTTTTCATTTTCAATATACTCTTCAAGTATCAACGCCGCGTATTCGATGATCTCTTTGCACGGACGTTTTTTGTAAAAATCTGCATTTCTCGGCGAAGGCGTCGGATCGTCGTGCTTCACGTCGAGCCCGAGCAGATCGCGGCATACGATCGAACCGTATTTTTCTTCAAACCGTTTTGCAAGCTCCTGTATTCTTTTATAGTGACCGGCTTTCACCTCGCCGCGCTCGGGAGTGTCGTACCCGTACAAAAGTCCCGTAACGATGAACATACCGCTTACCGCTCCGCAAACCTCTCGCAGTCTTCCCATGCCTCCGCCGAAAGACGACGCGATCTTCAAAAACTGATCTTTATCGATATCGCACAGATCTGCAAAAGCGAGCGCGACTGCCTGCGAGCAGTTATAGCCCTCCGTAAAATATTCGCCTGCAAGTTCACTTCTTTTCATTTTTTCACCCGAACGTTATGATCTGTTTGTCGGCGTCGATCTTTGCGTCAACTCCGAAAGGTATGATGCATCTCGGAGCGGCGTGACCGATACTGACGTTTGCAAGTACTGAAACGTCTGTGCCTTTTACTGCGTTTTTGATTATGGTTTTATATTCTTCGTGGTACATATCGTTCATTGGTTTGCCCATTATTATTCCGCTTATGACGCTGAAAACGCCTTTGCTTTTCAGTATCGATACAGCTCTTTCGTATACTTGAGGGTGGGGCGTTTCTTCGCTCGATTCAAGCAGCAGTATCTTACCTCTCCAACCGTCAACGTCGGGAAACAGACCGTATCTTTCGCATACAGCCGGCATATCTGTATATCTGCCGGGATCGAACATATCGAGCATCGATTCGATACAGCCGCCGAGTATTTTCCCCGAAAATACAGGCGAACCGTTCAATAGTTCAAATCCTCCGTTTTTATGCGCTTTTCTTTTTGTTCCCACGTCCTCCGGCAGAAACGATTCGCGCTCCTCATACCACAAATCCGACGGTGTTATCATTCCGATCGTACCCGTATGTATCAGTTCCTTGAAATATTTCTCGGAATAAGGGAGCATTTCAGGCTCCAATTCGCAAAGATCCGCAAGAAATGACTGCCCGTAAAAAGTATTCAGACCGAGCTTGTGAAGCAGAAAATGGTTTATCGTCGTATCCGAAAAACCGAGAAATATCTTATCGCAAAGAACGTTTTTCAGACGGTCGTTATCAAGCAAATAAGGCGTAAGCCGGTACGTATCGTCGCCGCCTATTGCGCACAGTATCATATCCGTTTCTTTGTCGGAAAACGCTTCGATAAGATCGTCAGCACGTTTTTCGGGATGTTCATTGAGATATTTTTTGCCTGCTCTTGCGTTTTTTGCAAAAGTTATATCAAGCCCGAATTCTTCCAGGCGCTTTAATCCGATATCGACTTCAAATTTCGCATAGCTTTCACCGATCGATCCGCTTGAAAGCGAAACGATTTTAACTCTTTTTACCTTGTTCATTTTTTACGGCTTTACCGATCTCGTAGCGTAAAACGTCGCTATATTAAGATCGTGAAGTCTTCCCTCCCCGTTAGTATCTTCGTAAATGCCGGTGAGCATAAATCCGGCTTCAAGCTGACCGCCGATCTGCTCTTCAATAGAATGTGAAAACTGCACTCCGCAGTCAGCGTCGACAAGCTGTTTCATCTGCTCGGGATCGGAAAGCGGATCGAAAGGCAAGCTGTTAATAATCCGCTCTTCATCTTCGTCAACGAGATAGTTTATGTTATTGTCTATACCCGATAAAAGCACGCCGCCTTTTTTGAGCACTCGAAAGCATTCTTTCCACACCGGTCTGACGTCTTTGATATAACAGTTTGAAACGGGGTGGAATATGATATCGAATTCACCGTCTTCAAAAGGAAGAGGTTTTGTCATATCTGCCTTTACTATCCGTATATCATATCCTTCGCGGGCGGCAACCTCACGCTCTGACAAGAGCTGCCTTTCGGAATAGTCGAGTACGGTGCATTCGGCGCCGAGCGCGGCGAAAACCGGCATCTGCTGACCGCCGCCGCTTGCAAGACCGAGTATCTTTTTGCCGCGAAGATCGCCGAACCATTTATGCGGAACTGATTTCGTCGGTGTAAGAAGCACGCTCCATTCGCCCGACAGAGCTTTGAGGTAAGTTTCGTGATCGATCGGTATACCCCATTCCCATCCTTCATCCACCCAGCGGTCGATTGTCTTCGAGTTTATTTCCTGATAATCCATTATTCTGCCTTTTTCTCGAGCTTAGCGCCGCATTCGGAGCAGAAATTGTCATCGTCCTTATACGGAAAACCGCACTTACTGCACCACTTGTTCGTTACCGGCTGAATTATGAACGCGCCGGCGGGTTTGCCGTTTCCGTTCCAGAATTCAGGACCGGCGTAAACGCACATCATAGACGCGGCGGTATTCGGATCATACGGAACAAAACCGCGGGGGAGTTTTGTTTCTGCTTCACGTTCGGTCTCTGTCTTTTCTTCATCGTCGCTTTTGTTTTGGGGGTATTTTTTATCCGTCATTTTTTTGCTCCTCCAATATGTTTTTTATTATGATCTGCTCTGTTTTTGCATTCTGTTTTGCTTGATCTTTTGAGTAAATCAGGAGAATACGTATTTGATCTCTCTTCGGGCGAGCCGGATCTTTTTACCGTCGACTGATATTTCGGTATCGTATCCGAACGGGTTTATCATCAGCAGAAGACGCTTGTTTTCATATAACCAGGAAGCGACTATCACTTCCGGCAGTTCGTCGCCGAAAGAAGCGTTTTTACATGCGATATCGGGATTTGCGATCATCTTGCCGTAATCAAGGAAAACGCCGACGCCGTCGTTTCTCGCTCTTGCAAGCGCGGAGATAAACGAAAGGACTTCTTCTTTATCGGGCGTCACCGTAAAGTCGCGCGTACCCCATGCGGGGCTGATGTCGCCTTCCGGGGTCAGTATGATCGACGGGACGTCGCCGCACGCAAAAGAGTATGCCGTGCGATATATGAGCGAATCCGTAGTCGGAGGAAGCGGACACGATACCTGATTACCCATAAAATTCCGCAGATATTCGTGATACATATAAGCGTAAAGCGGTACGGGTCTTCCCGTATGGTAGTTCAATTCATACCTGCAGTCGCTGAAACGCAAATAACCCATAAACGGTTCAGAAGCTGAGGATTCACAGCCGAGAAGCATTCCGCCCGCCTCCAAGCTCCACTCGGAGAGCATCTTCGCCATATTCTCCGTGGCGTGGGCTCCGGGCATCGGAGCATGACCGTGTTTGTCTGAATAACACAAATACTGCGCTCCGCCGTGATTCTGATCGAGGATCTGCGCGTAGTCTATACCGAACCGCAAAAGCGGATAATACGCTTCTTTGAGTATCTCTCTGCCTTTTTCCGTTTCCGGACATATATCGTAGCCGGATCTCTGCCCGGGGCAAATGCGGCTGTGCAGAACTTTACCGTCGGGACCGGCGCACATCGCGTCAAGCAGATTTTCACGTTTTATTCTTTCCGTGTTATCGTACTCTTTTACGAGGTTCGATCTTTCGGTATAGCCGAAGCCCGAGCAGTATACGCCGAGCATACAGTTTCTTTTATGCAGCTCGTCGCGGAATTCCGCAAGGCGGTCTTCTCCTCCGTACGGCGGCCATACGTATGGCGGCGCCCACGGAGCCGTTCCTTCCCAGTGCATAAGAAGAACAAGTACACGCATTTTGGTCTTTTCAATTATTCTGTCTATGATCGGCAAAGCGTTCGTATACGGATACAATGCGTTCGGCTTCGGATCGTCCATATCGTGCGTGCCTCTGACCGGATAAGATACGACGAGCACGTCGTCGCCGTACCAGTCCGGCAGGGACTTATCCGACGCCGTTTTTCTTAAATCCTTCGGCGGATTTTCTTCAAACCATTCTTTATAAGGTTCGGCAGATTCGCTCCATCCGCCTTTTCCGAACGTGAATACAACCGGATAATCGACGTTTACGTTCTTACCGTAATCGCCGCCGCAATAAAGCTTGATGAAGAGCTCGCCGTCGCGCACCCGTATTTCTTTGGGACCGCGCGATCTGTCGAACGCCGACACGTTCAGAAATCTTTTCCCTTTTCCGGTCTCATATAAATACGACGCGAACTGAGAAAACATCATATTCGGGAACATCATATAATTTCCGAGCGACGGATATTCCGGCAAAAACGGCGGTAATTTGTCTGCTGAATCAACGAGAGCCCCCTCGTTATACGGAAGCAGCAGATAAGTGCCGGGTCTTCCGCCGTCTCTGCAAAGCGGTTTTATGCGGAGCGGAAGCAAAACGATCCATTCGACCGCAGAATCGGAACCGTTATCCACTTTCGCCCTGACCTGTATCCCGCCGTTACCGGCGACTATATTGACCGTTACCGTCACGGGTACGGGAAAATCGCCGAAAATCAAATCGTTATCTTTCTTTATTATCTTTTTAGCGTCTTCAGCAGACAGTTCGGTGCTTTTTCCCTCTCTGTCTGTCAGTCTCATTCTGAATACCGGCGAGGGTCCGCAAAGCGCTTCTTCGCCTTCGTATGACAAAGAGACCGTGTTTTTTTCGTTAATGATCAGATCAACGTCTCCGTATTTCATAAGCACCTCTTCATTTTTTATTTGATTTTCCGTAAAACCGTCTTCGTGACAAATCAGCGTATGCCGTAAGCACGTTCAAGACGACGCTGACGAGCGGAACTCTTATACGTCAGACCGTAAGTCGATTATATACTTCTGCTCGATCTCACCGTCTTCGTTTATGAACTCCCCGGTCAAAACTCCGCCGTTCTTT
>CACYEW010000365.1 GCA_902773455.1 uncultured Ruminococcus sp. | reverse complement strand
TAACGACTTTGGGAGGGGTTAAGGGGGTTTGGGGGTTGTAGGGGTGGGACCGGGGTTCCCCGAAAACGAGCTTGCCGAGTTTTCGGGGGTTCACGGTGGGTACCCCCAAGGCAAAAAAGAAGTCGCCCCGGGCGACTTCTTTTTTGCAATTCACGCTTTCCGATTTTTACGTCCAGAGAGCGATATTCTTCTCATTAAGAAACGCGCACATCCGTTTTACGCGTTCGGGATCGTAATCCTCGTATCTGTGTCCGTCGAAGCCGACGGATATTTTTATTCCCGAATCGCGAACGGTATTCTGCTGTTCTTCGTTTTTATAAAACTCGAGCACGTACGGATGCTCGCGGTAGCCGTGTATACGGTCGTAATTGACGTTCATCTCCCAGAAAATTCCGGCGTCGGCAAGCTTGCAAAAAAGCGAAAGCGGCGTCATCCCCCACTTGCGGGCGAGCGCGAAAAGGTCGGTATGAGCTATACCGACGCTGCAGTACACCTTCGACGGGTAATCGAATATATCGGTACCGACCGTACTGTCGGGCAGATCTATATGCTCGACGAGGCAGTAATCGAGATCCTTCGTGTATTCGTATTTCGTGAAAGGATGGAACGGGACCGTCGCTATCTCGATACCGACAAGCAGCTTTATATCGTCCTTGAAACGCTTTCTGCAATCGAAAAGCTCGTTCTTATACTCGTTTATACGCTCGCCTATGCCGTAATGGTGGTCGCAGATGCCGAATACTTCGATCCCGCCCTTTATCGCGGTCTCTATGACCGTATCGGGCGCGTCCTTGCCGCAGGCGCTGTAATACGTGTGTGAATGTATATCCGAAATGATCACTTGTTTTCGTCTCCGCCGGTCTGACCCATAAGGCGCTTGTTGAATTCGAGCGCCGTGTTATAGCCCATTTTCTTCTGTCTGTTGTTCATCGCGGCGATCTCGAGTATGACCGCGAGGTTTCTGCCGGGACGTACCGGTATGGTGATCGACGGCACGTTTATGCCGAGTATCTCCGTATATTCCTGATCGAGACCGAAACGGTCGTACATCTTGCCCTGTACCCACTGCTCGAGCACTATCACGAGGTCGATCTTTTCGGTCAGCTTTACCGCGCCCATACCGAAAATGCGGCGCACGTCAACGATGCCTATGCCGCGCAGCTCCACGTAATGGCGTATTATCTCCGGCGCCGAGCCTACGAGCGTGGTGGCGGAAACGCGTTTGATCTCGACCGCGTCGTCGGCTATCAGTCTGTGACCGCGCTTGACCAGCTCTATCGCCGTTTCGCTTTTACCGACGCCGCTGTCGCCGAGCATGAGTATACCTTCGCCGTACACCTCAACGAGAACGCCGTGACGCGTGATCCTCGGTGCGAGTGAGACGTTCAGCGAGGCGATAAGCGCCGCCATAAAGGCGCTCGTTCTCTGCTTCGTGCGCAAAAGCGGCACGCTGTATTTACGGCATACCTCGATCTGCTCGTCGGAGATCGGCAGCTCCGTCGTGAAGATAATGCAGACGGGATGATCCGATACGAGATTAGTGAAGCTGAAAAGCTGTCTGTCCGGCATCAGGCTGCAAAGATATTCGTACTCTACCTTGCCGATCAGCTGAATGCGGTCGGGATCGAAAAGCTTGCCGAAGCCGGCGAGCTTCAGACCGGGACGGTTCACGTCGCTCCTTTTGATCGTGCGCTCCGCATAATCGTCCGGCGCGTATATGATCTGCAGATCGAATTCTTCGACTATCGCCGACAGCGGTATCGAATACTTGCCGTTGCCGTTTACGTCGTACGTTTCGTTTTCCATCATTTCATCCCTTTCAGTATTTCTTTGCCGAAGGAGTATTTTTTATCGCAGAAGCGGCAGCAGATCTCCACCTCTTCCTGCTCGGCGAATATTTTTTCAAGCTCCGCTCTGCCGAGCGATTTTACCGCCCTGAGCATCCGGGCTTTCGAACAGTCGCATTTATATCCGACGTCGATCTCGTCGAAAAGATCGTACGGCACGCCGGAAAGAGCAAGCTGCAGAAGCTGCTCGCAGCTTGTGTGATTTGCTATGAGATTTGATACCGCCGTAAGCGAAGCCGCGTTTTTCTCTATCTGCGCGACCGTCTGATCGTCTGCGTGCGGCATAAGCTGTATGAATACGCCTCCCGCTCCCGCGCAGGTCAGATCCGGAGCCACGAGCACGCCGAGAGACAAAAGCGTGGGCGTCTGCTCGCTGTTCGCGTAATACGACGCTATATCCTCCGCTATCTCGCCCGAAACGATCTCCGATATGCCGGTCACCGGCTCTTTGAGCCCGGTATCGCGCACGACGCTCATACTTCCGCTTCCGACGGCGCCCGATACGTCGAGCTTGCCGTTAGGCTTAAGAGGCAGATCGACCGCCGGATTTTCTATATAACCCTTGACGTTGCCGAAATAGTCAGACACCGCCATTATCATCCCCGCCGGTCCGTCTCCGCGGAAGGAAAGCGTAAGAGAATCGCCCTTGTCCTTCAGTCTCGAACCCATAAGCGAAGCCGCGGTCAGTACTCTTCCGAGCGCCGCCGACGCCGTGGGCGAGGTCTTATGAAATTTTATCGCACTATTGACGATATCCGTTGAATCGACGACCTCCGCGACGGCTGAACCGTCCACGGTCATCGCTCTGATTATCCTGCTCATATTTTCCTCAATACGTAATGAATTTTTTCCTCGTCTTTTTCGGGAGAAGAAAGCGACATCCTCCCGAGCGCGGCGATCGTTTCAAAGCCGGATCTGCGCGCCGCTTCGCGCAAAAACGCGTCGGAATAGCAATATTCCGACTGCTCCTCGTCGCGTCTCGTATATCTGCCGTCTTTGTCGAGCGTGAAGCACGAGAGATAAAAGTCGCACCGTTTAAGCCTCGGGTGATATTCGCACGACCACGCGATCAGCCCGTCTTTGTTTTCAAGAATAAAGTCGTTGTTTCCGTATTTGTTTCTGAATCTCGACTCGGTGTTCACGTCGAAAACAAACAGCCCTCCGTCGCAAAGATATCTGTTTACGGAAGAAAACGTCCTTATAACGTCGTCCTCGCAGGGCAGATAGTTGATGCTGTCAAGGCACGATATACATGCGTCATATCCGCCGTAAAGCTGAAGCGAACGCATATCCTGGTGGATAAGCAACGCGCCGGGAGCGTTTTTTTGCGCGAGAGCGAGCATATCCTCCGAAAGATCAACTCCCGTCATATTATATCCGAGACGGCACATGGCGCCGGTCACGGTGCCCGTGCCGCAGCAGAGATCGATTACCGAGACGGGTTTCTTTTCCGCGTAGATACCGAAAAGCTCGTCGATATACGCCGCCCACATATTGGGCGATTCTCCGCGGAAGGAATCGTACATCGAAGCTATCGCCGTATATTCCGATCCCATATCAGTCGAAAAGCGAATCCGGCATCTGATCCTTCGGTATCGAGCCGGTAAACCTGACCCGTTTCGTTTCAAGCGCGGCGAGCGGAGCGGGGATATCGGTCTTCGTAAGCTCCGCAAGCGAATATAAAGGCGAAAGCACGCCTCTGTCGTAATTTACGGTTCCTCCGAGCGCGGCGGTCACGTCCGCGGCGAATTTATAGGCGCTCGCGGTCGAGACGATCACGACCTTTTCGCCCGGTCCCGCAAGTCTTGCCGCGCAGTCGGCGGCGACGGCGGTATGCGTGTCTATAAGCCTGCCGCAGTTGTTCCACGTCGCTCTTATACGGTCTGCGGTGGCTTCTTCTCCGGTACAGCCTCCGTCGAAGTATTTTCTGATTTCGGCAAGCTCTTCCGGAGCTATCCTGTATTCTCCCGTCTTCGAGAGGGATTCCATATAACCGCGCGTTTTTTCACAGCCGGTGAAAACGTATAAAAGCCGCTCGAGATTCGACGAAATGAGTATATCCATCGACGGCGATACCGTTTTGTAAAATTCTCTGTTTCTGCTGTAAACTCCGGTCTCGAAAAAGTCGGTAAGCACGTTGTTTTTGTTCGAAGCGCAGATGAATCTCTTTACCGGCAGGCCCATCTTCGAAGCGAGAAATCCCGCGAAAATGTTGCCGAAATTGCCGGTCGGCACGCAGAACGTGATCTTTTCGCCCATTTTGATCCTGCCTTCGTTATAAAGATCGAGATAGGCGGAGATATAGTAAACTATCTGCGGCGCGAGTCTGCCCCAGTTGATCGAGTTCGCGCTCGTAAGAATGTAACCGGCCTCGTTAAGCTTTTCGTTCAGAGCTTTGTCGGAGAAGATCTTTTTCACGCCGTTCTGCGCGTCGTCGAAATTGCCGTCTATTCCCTGCACGGAAACGTTATCGCCCTCCTGAACAGACATCTGAAGCTTCTGTATATCGCTTACGCCGTCAGTCGGGTAAAAGACTTTGATTTTTACTCCTTCCACGTCGCGGTAGCCTTCGAGAGCCGCCTTGCCCGTGTCGCCCGACGTGGCGACGAGGATATACGCCGTCTTTTCTTCGCCGGTCATTTTGAGAGCTTCCGACAAAAGCCGCGGCATTATCTGAAGCGCCATATCCTTGAAAGCGCAGGTCGGACCGTGATACAGCTCGAGCATATACGCGTTTTCGTAAAGCTCCGATACCGGCGCCGCTCCTCCCGGGAACGAGGCTTCTTTATAAGCGTCGCGGCAGAAGCCGAGCAGCTTTTCTTTATCGTAATCGTCAAGATACAGCGAAAGTATCTCCGCCGCACGCTCCGCGTAAGGCAGAGCCGCGAGTCTTCCGAGATCTTTTTTTGTCAGCTTCGGGATTTTTTCCGGCACGAAAAGTCCGCCGTTATCCGCGATCCCTTTTTTTATTGCCTGTGCGGAGGATATCTTCTGATCTCCGCCTCTTGTAGATACGTATTTCATATTCCGACCTGTTTTTCTGTGGATTTTTTATATTATATCACGCAAGGATATAAATGTCAATATTTATAACGCCCGAAGGATAATTCTCCGGACCGTTTGATGAATCGGTCCCGTCTGTATGCGCGAAGCGCACGCCCCGGATAGAGCAAAGCGGATTCGGGAGGGATTAAGGGGGTTTGGGGGTTGTAGGGGTGGGACCGGGGTTCCCCGAAAACGAGCTCGCCGAGTTTTCGGGGGTTCACG
>CACYEW010000364.1 GCA_902773455.1 uncultured Ruminococcus sp. | reverse complement strand
TACGACGGTCTCGTTGAAGAGATCGGCGGTCCGTCGCTTCCCGGCATCGGCTTCGCCGCGGGTATGGACCGTCTCGTCGCCGCGATAAGGCTTTCGGAGGGGGAAATCCCGGCAAAGGCAAAGCCCGCCGTGTATTTCGCCGCGCTCGGTCAGAGAGCCGTATCGGAGTCTAACAAGCTCGCTTACAGGCTCAGGCAGGAGGGGATCTACGCCGAATGCGATATAGTCGGCAGAAGCCTCAAAGCGCAGATGAAATACGCCGATAAGATCGGCGCGAAATATACCGTAATAATCGGCGACAACGAACTCGATATGCAGAAAGCCGTTCTCAAAAACATGGAAGACGGAACTCAACTCGATATCGCGTTTTCAGATCTTTACAAAGTATTATCCGAAAGAGGTTAAATAAAATGGCTGAACTTTTTGAAAAAACCGACAAAAGAACTAATTACTGCGGAGAGCTTACTCCCGATATGATCGGCAGCCGCGTATGCGTATGCGGCTGGGTACAGAAACAGCGCGATCTCGGATCGCTCATATTCATCGACCTGCGCGACAGAACGGGCATCATTCAGCTCTCGTTCGACGAGGCGACCCCGAAGGACGTGTTCGACAAGGCGTTCGGAGTCAGAAGCGAGTACGTTCTCTCGGCGAAAGGCACGGTCAGAAAGAGATCGAGCGTCAACAAAAACATAAAGACCGGCGAGATCGAGATCGCCGTAGACGAATTCAAGATACTTTCCGCCGCGCAGACGACTCCTTTTGAGATAACCGACAGCACGACCGCGAAAGAAGATCTGCGCCTCAAGTACAGATATCTCGACCTGCGCCGTCCGTCGCTTCAGAAGAATCTGCTGATGCGGCACAAGATCGCCGAGCTTGCGAGAAAATACTTCTACGAAAACGGATTTCTCGAGATCGAGACTCCGATGATGATAAAACCGACGCCCGAGGGCGCGAGAGACTATCTCGTACCGTCGAGACTCCACCACGGCAAGACCTACGCTCTGCCGCAGTCGCCGCAGATATACAAGCAGCTCCTTATGCTCGCCGGATGCGACAGATACATCCAGCTCGCGCGCTGCTTCCGCGACGAGGACCTTCGCGCCGACCGTCAGCCGGAATTCACGCAGATCGACCTTGAAATGTCGTTCGTCGACCAGGAAGATATAATGGAAGTGATCGAAGGCTTCTTCTCACGCCTTTTCTCCGAGCTGCTCGGCGTTGAGATCCGGCTTCCGATAAACCGTATGACCTTCCGCGAAGCTATGGAAAGCTACGGCTCCGACAAGCCCGATCTCCGCTATGGAATGAAGATACAGAACATATCCGACGCAGTGCGCGGCATAGCTTTTCCGCCTTTCGTTTCGGCTCTTGAAAACGGAGGTTCCGTACGCGCGATAGTCGCCGAGGACGGAGCGTCTGTATTTACGCGTAAAGAAATGGACAAGTTGACCGAGACTGTCAAAGGTCTCGGCGGCAAAGGCCTCGCTTATATCCGCTGGGTCGAAGATCAGCCTTCCTGCCCGTTTTCGAAATTCCTTGCCGAAGGCGAGCTTGAAAAGATCACGTCGGCTCTCAATATGAAAAAAGGCGACGCGGCTTTCATCGTCGCCGACAAAGACAAGCTCGTTTTAAGCATTCTCGGTCAGCTCCGCATAATCGCGGCAAAGCAGCTCAACATAATCGGCGAAGGCTATAAATTCACGTGGATAACCGAAATGCCGTTCTTTGAATACGACGAAGAGACGGGCGCGTGGCTTGCGATGCATCACCCGTTCACGATGCCGCTCGACGAATGTCTGCCTTATATCGACACAGATAAAGAAAAGGTCAGAGCGAAGGCGTACGACCTCGTTCTGAACGGCACGGAGCTTCTCTCCGGCTCGATAAGGATCACGGACTGCGAGCTTCAGCAGAAGATGTTCGAGCTTCTCGGACTTACCGACGAAGAGATCGACGCGAAATTCGGATTTCTCGTCGACGGCTATAAATACGGCGCGCCGCCGCACGGCGGAGCCGGTATCGGCATAGACAGAATAGCGATGATCATGTGCGGCGCGGATTCTCTGCGCGACGTCGTCGCTTTCCCGAAGGTACAGAACGCGAGCGAGCTGATGTCCGGCTGCCCGGCAAAACCGGACGATCAGGCGCTTGCCGATCTTGCCGTCAAATTCACGGAAGAGGAAAACTGAATATGGATATAACGCATCAGGTGCATTGTCTCGGCAACGGTCATTTGTGCGTTTACGGAGACGGAGCGGATATAATGCAGGCTTTCGGGCCGAACTATTCCGCTCCCGATTCGTTTTCCGCAAAAGCCGACGCAAAATTCGTAACGGAAAAAATATCATACAGACAGTACGTACACAAAAACGAAAACTGCGTTATAACAGATTACATAGACGAAAAACTGCCGGTGCTTTACCGCACGGTCAAGGGGCGGGTGAAACTCGTTTTTGATCTGAAAAACGCGGTGATATCGCCCTCTCCTTACGGCAACGCGTTCTTTGCGCTCACTTACGAAGGCGCTCCGGTCTATACCTACGACTTTCACAAGGACGGCAGGCCGAAGGCTTATACGTATCCGAAAAAGCGGTATACGGGTATCGGATATCACGGGGGCGTGACGTTTGAACGTTTGTCGGACGTTATGTTTGAATTCGTTTGCTCTGACTGTACGCTCGTTTTCGCGTTTGCGGACACGGCGGAAGAGGTTTTCGGTCTGCTTGATAAGCCCGTGCCGGAGTTCACTCTGCCGGCGCGGCTTATGAGCGCGGACAGGTACCGCGGCGCGGTCGAAGACGGTTACGACGTTGTGGTGTCTCAGCAATCGTATAACGGCTCGGTACTGGCAGGGTATAACTATCATCTGTGCTATATACGCGATAATTACGGCGTGCTGAGATTTCTGCTTGCCTGCAAAGCCTTCGACAGAGCGAAGCTGCTTCTGGAATATTATATTTCCGTTTTTGACAGTTACGGCAAGATACATAACGCGCAGGGAATGGCGGAATACGCTTTCCACGTTCACGAAAACGACAGAGTCGAGATAACCGGCTATATCGTTCTGATGTTCGTAAAGTATTACGAAACGACTTCCGACGACGGGCTTCTCCGACGCGCCGTACCGCTTATCGAATACTGCTTACGCTGTCAGCACGAGGCTATGGTCGGCGACGTTTTGCCCTTCAACGGCGACGAAACGTACGTTGCGGGCGGTTTTATGCCGCGGTCGGCGCTGAACGACGGCTCGGCAGAGGCGACCTCGCTTTACCATCTTTCAGCGGTAAAGATCCTCGGATTGCAAAACGTGATAAACATCAAAGCGGATCTTTGCGAAAAAATAAAAGCCGACGCGGCTTTGATCAAAAAGAATTACAATAAGAATTTCATTTATAACGGTACGCTTTACGCAAACAAGCCCGATATCGGCTATTCTCCCGATTTCCGTCACGGCGTTCGCGGCTGCGGTCACGGCTTCGGAATATCGTTTCGCAACGAAAACGGCGATTACGTCTGTCCCGACTGTCTTGATAAGCATATCCCTCCGTGTTACGAAGGCGAATACGGCAGGCGTTACGCGACCGAGGCGGCGGTGCTCTGCCCCGCCTTCACCGGTACGGAGCTTATACCGGAAGAGATCATACGCGATACGGCGGAGAGAGTGCTCGATTCCTACAAAAACAGAACGGGCTTCGTAGGCTATGAATACGGACTGCTTTTGTACGCAAGAGGATATGATCCGGAGATCGCCGGAAAAATGCTCGGTATGCGCGACAAATTCGGAGCGTGGAGCGAGTATTACAAAGACGGGTCGCAGCACGGCACTCTTTACAGAACGTGGGAGACCTCTCTCAACCTTGCCGCGCTAATTGAATGTAAATAATAAAAGGGCGATCCGAACGCCGAGTGTTCTTAAGGACAGTAAATAAAAACCGGATGAGGTAAGGATAGTTGATCCTTATTCCATCCGGTTTTTTGTCGCATACCTCTGCAATCAGGACGTTTGTGTGCCAAACGTCAAAGAAACAGTTTACAGTTATGATTGCACGCGATGCGTGCAAGTTATG
>CACYEW010000363.1 GCA_902773455.1 uncultured Ruminococcus sp. | reverse complement strand
TCGTTATCCGACGCGAATTCTCCCGCTCCGGTTTCCGCCGAGGTGAAAGGCGATCGCGTGGAGATCAGGTTCGATAACGTTTCGGCAGGTCTCAAAAGCAAGAGCGGAACGCCGTCCGTCAACGGCTTTTCGCTCGGCGAATACGGCGCTTTGATCCCGGCGAACGCCGAGATAACCGCCGCCGATACCGTGACCGTTTACGCTCCCGAAAACACCGTGATCGAACGGGTCAATTACGCCTTTTCCGTTGTAATAAGCGACGGTAACGCGGAGCTTATAAAAGAAGGCGGTCTGCCCTGCCCCGCGTTTTCTTTGAAATTACGGTGATCGAAAATACGTCGTTTCATAATTAAAGCAGCCCGACCGGGCTGCTTTTGCTTATTTCTTCGTATAATAAAGCGGTATACCGTACTTTTTCTCGTAAGTTTCTTTATTGAAAGCGAACGTTTTGTCGAGCATATCTGTCACGCGGTCAACGTATTTCAGTTCTTCGTCCGGGTATATCGGGTCGCCTATGTTGACCGTATATTCCTGAACGAAAAATCCGTCGGGATCGACCATATCCGAGTCCTGCATCGTAATAAAGCACGGTACGACCGGCACGTTGTTTTTCGCCGCTATGACGAAAGCGCCTTTCTGAAGCGGCTTCGGCTTTCTGTAATTCCACCACATACTCTGCTCGGGGTAGATAAGTATGAAGTCGCCTTTTTTCAATATCTGCTCGGTCGCGATCGAAAACTTTCTCATCGTCTTGTGATTTGACGAAAGCGGCAAGGTGTAGCAGTTACGCATCAGATAACCGTAAAAGCCCTTGAAGGTGGTATAATTACCTTCTCTTATGACCGTATAAAGCTTTTTATCCTTGAGCTTTGCTTTTGCAAACGTGTAATGAATGGCGAAAGAATCGAACTCGTTGAAGTGGTTGCAGGTCAATACCGCGCCGCCTTCGATGCCGTTCAGCTTTTCAAGCCCGTTTATCTTTTTGATGAGCAGTTTCTTATCTTTGGAAAGCTTTTTCGAAAAACGTTTCGCCACGGCGTAAGCTATATCGGCTTTTGCCGATGAAACGATGCCTTTTCTTAAATAATCGATATTCTCGGGCATAAGCGTTTCGGTCGGCGGATCGTCGTAAACGTCTTCCGTAAATCTGCCCTGCTCTTCGTAATCTTCGATTTTTTTGACTATCTTACGCCTTGCCTCGGATCTTTCGCTGTTTTGCAGATTTACGAAGTTATCGGAACGCTTGATCTCTTTTTCAGCCAGGCGGTTGATGTTTTCAAGCACGCGGGCGTCCGCTTTTTTGCATTCGTCGGTATAGCCTTCAAGCTCCGCGGCGATCTCGTCGTAAACGGAAGTTTCTTTCGCGTATTTCCAGAAGTATTCCGCGCAGCGGCAGTCTCTGTAATGCCAGGGCTTTCCGGTCATGTTGCAGTGTATCATTTTCGCTTCGCGGTCCGGGAAAACGGGCTCGGAAAACATCGTGTCGTTCCATCGCTGGTCGAGGAAAAAGACGTGGTCTTTGCAGATGAGGTTAAGATAATCCTGATCCTGCGTTACGACGAAATCGTACATTTTCAGATAATATCTGAATTTCTTATATACGGCGTGTTTTCTGAACTGATCGCAGTTTATCAGAAGCAGACCGGCGTTGAAGATATTGTATCTGCTCACGCCGACGACCTTTTCGGCGTAATCTCCGTACAGATCCACCTGCGTGAAAACAAGATCGCGGCACGCTCCGACGTACGCGTCTTCTATATCGGTAAAATAAAGCTCGCTGACGTCGGCGTTGAAGATCGTATCGCCGTCGGTATAGATGACTCTTTTATACTCGGGAAACATCTCGGCTATGAAGAAACGGTAATACGTCGTCTTCGAATAGTAATCCCTTACCGGCAGCTTGCCGTATATCTGCTTTACGTCGTTTTTTATATTATGGAAGAACACTTTGAAATTATCGTTTTCAAGCTCCGACAATCTTTTTTTGCTCTCTTCCGATATGCCGCTGTGAAGTATGTGGATCTTGTAGTCGTATTCGGTCGACGCGTTCTTTATGATCGAATACAAAGAGACGACCGTGTATTTGACGAACGCGTCGTCGCAGGCGTAAAAGATCGGTATGATTTGCTTATTCATTTTTCCCTGCCTTTTCATCAAAAGATTTCTTTAAGTAAATATATTCGTAAAGTACGTCGTC
>CACYEW010000362.1 GCA_902773455.1 uncultured Ruminococcus sp. | reverse complement strand
TAAAAATATGAATTTGTTATGTATAACAAAATATAACTTGGTATAATCTGATGTAAAAATAATTCCTTCCGTCACGATAATCGAAAGAAGGAGTTTCTAATTATTTCATATTTAAAGCTACAGTGGCACGTGCGTGTCACCATTACTAAAAGAGTTGAGTTTGTGAACAGAAATAAGGAGAAAGTGCTGATCTGCCGATTGGATTCTTTAAGTGAATGCTTGAAGAATTGGTTGATCTCAGACTGATCTTTCAACTTACGTATATAATTTGTTTTCATTACAAAGCGGCAGAAAAAAACTCTGCCGCTTTGATTTTGCCGGCCGATCTGTATATAAAACGGAGTTATCTGCATATAAATCCGCAAAAAATGTGCAGATAACTACCGATAATATGCACATAAAACGCTGAATTATTTGCAGGAGTTAACGTTATTTTTTAACATAAATCGGATATAATACAGTATAACGGCACTTTTGATAAAGCATAGCGGTGCCAAAATGGCACCGCTATTATATAAAAATAGTGCCAAAACGGCACTTTTTCTATTGACATTACGGTGTCAATGTGTTATAATGCAAATGAGGTGATGCAAATGTCCATCAAAGAGTTGAGAGCAGATAAAGGCTTGACGCAGAAGCAGTGCGCGGAATATCTCGGTATCCCGTTACGCACGTATAAGCGATACGAATCCGACGACGGCGGAAATCCCGTAAAATATGATTATATCGTGAAGCGTCTGAACGAATACGGTCATATCGACGAAGAACACGGTATGTTGACGGTAAAACAGATCGAAGATATATGCCGTTCGGTCATGCCCGATTACGGCGTTGAATTCTGTTATCTGTTCGGCTCATACGCAAAAGGCGCGGCGACGGAGAAAAGCGACGTCGATCTGCTCGTTTCACTGCCGGTCAACGGCTTGAAATACTATGAACTGATCGAAGTGCTTCGCGAAAAACTCGGGAAAAAAGTCGACCTGCTCGATACGGCACAGCTGAACAACAATCCGGAGCTCGTAAATGAAATATTAAAGGACGGAATAAAAATCTATGGATAATCTGAAAAACGACGCGTATTATCTTGACAAGATCAAATCGGATCTGAAATTCGTTATAGATCATACGTCCGGAAAAACGAAAGCGGAATTTGAAAAAGACGAGGTGCTTGTAGACTGTGTGATGTTCCGCATAATACAAATAGCTGAAAATTGCAATAAACTGTCGGAAGCTTTTCAAACCGAGAATAAAAAAGTGCCGTGGACGGCTGTAAAAGGTATGCGTAACAGGATAGTACACGGTTACGGTAACGTTGATTTGACGATAGTATACGATACGGTTATCAACGGGATACCGGATATGTATAAAATGATACTTGAATTGTGCTGAGACGGAGGTCATGACCATGTTGGATATTTTCAAAAAGAAAGATAAAAAGAAAGACGACGGGGTGATAGTGCTTCGGAAGACCGAGCCCGGGATGTGCGGCGGCACCGACGCCACGCAGGACACGAGAGCGCCGAAGACGGTAGAGTCGAAGGATATCAAGCTTTTCGAGGTATCGACGAGGCTCAACGGATATTCGAGACAAAGAGAAGGAGAGAAAGAAACGCTCGGTTTTATTTCCGCTTTTGCGTCGCCCGCGGGAGACGGTACGTTTTTATATCTCGCAAAGCAGGAGGGCTTACGCAGGGGCACGGCCGTTTCATCGTGGGCGCTGATCAAAGAAAACGTTCTGCCGGCGCTCGCCGACCTCGTCGCCGAATGCGATCTGGCGAAAAACAACGGCTTTCATTCGACGACTCACGGCCTGCCCGAAAACTTCGGCGGAAGCGTAAATATCGAATACGGAAGCGGAGAAAAGATAAGCTTTTCAAACAATCAGAGCGTTATGGTCCCGTATGAAGCGGGAAAAAAGATCGCCGCGTTTTTCGAAGCGGCGATGAAAAAAGAAAAGGTAAAGCTGCCGGATATCGATGATCTGACCGTGATAAGATTTGAAGAAAATCGCGAAAACGGCGGTTATACGAGAGCGGAGCTGACGTTTTGCGAAGACGGAACAGCGGTAAACAGAAAAGAATCGCGTTACGACGGTCCGGCCGTGTACGAGAGCGAAAAGCCGGTCGACGCCGAAACGGTCGGACAGATCAAAAAGAACGTTACGGAAAACGGCGTTTTCGCATGGGAAAAACTGCCCTGTTCGAAATACAAATACGGATCGGACAAAAAAATGACGTTCGTCTTCCGCGGCGGTGAAGAGATCGCCGTATCCGGAGGAAAGCAGGTGCCTTACGAGCTCCGCGACGGATTTTTCAACGTCGAGCTTGAAATGACGACGAAGCATTGAAATCATGAGAGGGTTTGAAGAACCGAGAGCCGAACTTGTGATAAAGACCGGCGAATATACCTGCTATGCAAGCCCCGAGCGTAATAAGACCGCCGACGAATTCGTGAAACTGCTGAATCCGCTGACGGTCACCGTTGCCGTTGACGGCGGCGCGGTCATATCAGGATCTTTTCCGTTTGAGTTGCCGGGGACCTGCACAACAAAGGAATTTATCGCGGGCGATATCGTGTACCGCGGCGGAAATATACTGTTTCTGTTTGAAAATACAAAGCTTTGCGGTACGAAGATCGCTCACTTTTACGAGGGCAGAGCGAAGGAGTTTTACGAAGCGGTGAAGCGCGATCCTCTGCTCGAGATGTCTCTTGAATGGAGCGAATAACGGGATATGGAAAATAAAACGGCAGACAAATACGGTTTTTACGGTTGGCAAAACGCCTGCATCAAAGACGAACGCGGACTTACTCCGCGTGATTACTACGATATCTTATCGGACGTCTGGTGCGCGGAAACGTGCGCTCCGAGAATGCGCGCCGACTGGAGCAAAGAGAACAAAACGCTCGGTCAATGCTCGATCACGGCGTTTCTTATGCAGGATATCTACGGCGGCAAAGTCTACGGAATACCGCTTCACGACGGCGGATATCATTTGTATAATAACGTGAACGGCTGCGTTTTCGACCTTACGAGCGAGCAGTTCGGCGGCGTAAAGCTCAAATACGATAACGAAAACGAGCAGTTTCGCGAAATCCACTTTCAAAAAGAAGAAAAACGTTTGCGCTACGAGCATCTCAGGGCGGAGCTTATGAAAGCGCTTGAAGACAAATGAAGATCGCGGTGATCGGTTACAGCGGCAGCGGCAAATCCACGCTTGCAAAAAAGCTCGGTGAAAAATACGGCTGCGACGTGCTGCATATCGACTCGGTGCATTTTCTGCCGGGATGGGTCGAGCGTGAAAAAGAAGACGAGCAAAAGATCGTATCCGGGTTTCTCGACAGCCGCGAAAGCTGGGTGACCGACGGAAATTACACGAAGCTCTCGTACGAACGGCGTATGGAGGAGGCGGATATGATCGTCATGATGCTTTTCAACCGCTTCAGCTGTCTGCACAGAGTTGTGAAACGGTACAAAAAGTACAAAAACAGCACCCGTCCCGACGCTGCCGAAGGGTGTAACGAAAAGCTCGATCCCGAATTCATAACGTGGGTGTTATGGCGCGGAAGAAAAAAGAAGGCGAGGCAGAGATATAAAGATCTGCAAAAAAGGTATAAAGAAAAAGCTGTCGTAATAAAAAATCAGAAACAGCTCGTTGAATTCGAAAAAAGAGAGGGATTGCCGTTATGAAGATCAAAGAAGGCACGGGCTGGAAAGCCGGATACAACGAAGAAAAAAACGTTTACGGAGCCGAGACCGTATTCAGAGGATCGTGGGATCTGTACGAGATCTCCGCGGAGGTTTTCTCGCAGCTTTACGATAATATGGACGGCGGCGCCGCCGAGGAGCTCATAAGGACCGGCAGAAGGGTTTACGCGCACTGCAACGACGAATTCAATCCGCCGTACAACATCGTCCTTGACGACGATTACGAGATATACTGCCCGTGGACGGCGAAAAATCCCGTCGGAAAGACGTGGAGCGCGGAGCTGACCGACGCGGCGGTCGAGGTCTTTGCATCGGAAGAGAAAAACCGCGAAAAGAGAAGAAAAAAGCGCGAACAGCGCAATAAAAAGAACTGAAAGAATAAAAACGGACGGTAACGCGCTTTCAAAAACGGTAAACCGGAACCGGCTGAGATACGGGAAAAGATCCTTATTTCAGCCGGTTTTTCCGTATCTGACCGTTTGCGAAGTTTGCGCACCGAACGCCGGAAAAGGGATCTTTTGCCGGCGTTTTGAAAATCTTTATATTAAATGTTTTGAAAATCATTGATTTTTACTGTTTTATGTGATATAATTACAATGCATTGTTATTTACACACGTTTTGTCTACTGACGTGTTTTCGTCAAAAGGAGACGGGATGGATTTACTGAGTTCTTTTTTTGAAACAAACTGGGCGCTCCTGCTGCTTGCGGCGGCGCTTATGATAATGATACAGGTAACGGTGCATCTGAGCAGAAAGGTAAAGGTTCTGCTGCTTGTCGTCATACTTCTCGTCGCGCTGCTGACGGTCATCGAATTCATCGAGGTCGCTCTCGGCAACCGCGAAACGTACAGTATATGGCGAACGGTGCTGTCGGGGCTGAAATACATCATACCGCCGTTCATACTCGCCGTGATCATGTGCATCATTCTGAACGAAACGAAATGGGTACAGTTCATACCCGCGGCGCTCAACGCCGTACTGTGCCTTATATCGATCGGTACGGGATGGGTGTTCAGGATCAAGCCGGACAACCATTTCGAAAGAGGTCCGTTAGGTTATCTGCCGTTTATAATCATCCTGCTTTATATCTTTGCTACCGGATGGCATCATTTCAAATCGAGTACGAAGTATCCCGAAGATATCGCTCCTCTCGTATTTTTGCTGATATCGTCGCTTCTGAGCGTGTTTCTGCCGTTAATATGGGGCTTCGGATATGAAGCGTGGTTCTGCACGACGATAATAATAGACGTTTTCGTATATTACGTATTTCTGATGCAGCAGCTTACGAAAAAGGACGCGCTTACGGGACTTTTAAACCGTCAGTCCTACTATTCCGACTCCGAAAGATACAAGGACGAGATAACCGCCGTCGTATCGCTCGATATGAACGGGCTCAAGGAAAAAAACGATACCGAAGGCCACGACGCGGGCGACAAGGCGCTCGTAAGCCTTGCGAACTGCTTTCTCCAAGCGGTCAGAGCGGGACAGAGAGTCTACCGAGTGGGCGGAGACGAGTTTATGATACTCTGTATGAAAACGGATAAGGCGAAAGCGGAAAAGCTCGTCGAACGCATACGCGCCAACGTGGCGGATACGGAGTATTCCTGCTCCGTGGGATTTTGCGTAAGAGAGCACGGCGAGATATTCGACGATCTCGTGAAAATCTCCGACGAATGTATGTACGCCGCCAAAGCGGAATACTACCGCGAAAAGAAAAATAACGATTGACCCGGATTGAAGATCATGACTAAAGATGCCGATATCACGCTAAGCAGGGAATACGCCGTTTCACGGCGCGCATACACGCTCGAGTGTATGTTCGAGTATTTCATATCCCTGCTCGTAGCGGACGCGTTCATAGCAAAACTTTTGAAATATTTCGGCGCAAGCGACGCACTCTGCGGCGTCGTTTCGTCATTTATCTCGCTTTCTTTTCTGTTTCAGATATTTTCCGTTCTCGTTATGGGAAGGATACGGAATACCAAAAAAACGGCGGTCGTTTTCCATAC
>CACYEW010000361.1 GCA_902773455.1 uncultured Ruminococcus sp. | reverse complement strand
GGGTATCGTATCGGCGCATTGGACGACTTGCTTTTCAAAGAGGACAGACTGGCTGATGAAGGCTACAGAAAGTATTTTCTTAAAGAGCAGTTTCCTCCCAAAACTGCCGACGCCGGTGTTTATATCACCGCGGCGGCGGGGGTGATCGCGTTGTGCTGCGCGGTGATCTGCAAGAAGAAGATAAAAACGTAAATCCCTTACAATTGCAAGTTGACACAAGGAGAATGAACATATGAAACTCAAATACTTAAAAACCTTAATACTGATAACTGCTTTTGTATTATCTTTATATAACGCCTCTTTTACTGCAAACGCCGAAGGCACGGAGATCAGCAAAGAACTGGCTGCCGACATAATAACACGTACGGAAGAAGCATACGACGCTCTCGATATAATGCGATACGACTTTGATAACGACCCCGCGCTTAACAGCCGCATCAAAGAGATCCCGTACGAGGTCAGAACTGAAAACGGTTATGAGCATTACGATCATATGAATTGGGTCTTCGAGACCGAGCATAAAAGCAGAGAAGGTTGGCTTGAATTCCTCAGAAGAACGTTTACCGAGGAAATGGCGGAAATCATAATCAATGAAAGCGAGCTTATATTCAAAGACGGAAAAGCATATCTGCCGACAGATCCGTCTCAGCTTACGGATAACGTAATAGCGCTTCACGAGCAGGAACGAACAGCGCCTTTGACGGAAAGGATCTCGGAAATAGTTTCAGACGGATCGGATGAATATACCATAACGTATCTCGGTTGGAGCAAGCTTAATCAGGAAAAGTATAAAACCGAACAGGATGAAAACGGCAGGATCGTGATCGTCGGCGAACCGGAGATCCTTTCGATAAAAGTAAGAAAAGAGGGGGCGGATTATAAAGTCTGTGATTATGACGGCGTATTTTTTATTAAAAACGACAATTCGAGATTATCAGCATCGGGCATGCGGCCTTACAGATTCGTCGAAGAGAATCCGCAGTCGGGAGATTTCCCGGTATATATAACCGCGGCGGCGGGGGTTATCGCTTTGTGCTGTGCGGTGATCTGCAAGAAGAAGATAAAAACGTAAATCCGTTGCAAAGACGCGCGGCGCGGTCTTTATCCGCTCCGCTTCATACGGCAAAAGCCGCGGGGACGCCCGATCCGTTCAAGCGTTCCCCGCGGTTTTTCTTATTTTCTTATCAGTTATTTATGAGTTTATCCTCGTCGCTCCACGAGTAGAGCTTGCGGACCTCGCGGCCGACGATCTCGGACGGATGCTCCGCGGCTTTCTTTCTCATGGCGTTGAAATGTACCTGCGCGCCGGCGTCGGACATATCGAGCAAAAATTCCTTTGCAAACGTACCGTCCTGAATGTCGGCGAGTATCTTTTTCATCGTCTTTTTCGTCTCTTCGGTGATTATCTTCGGGCCGGTAACGTAATCGCCGTATTCGGCGGTGTTCGAGATCGAATATCTCATGCCCTCGAAACCGCTCTGATAGATCAGATCGACTATGAGCTTCATCTCATGGATGCATTCGAAGTAGGCGTTTCTCGGATCGTAACCGGCTTCGACGAGAGTTTCATATCCTGCCTGCATAAGGGCGCATACGCCGCCGCAAAGCACAGCCTGCTCGCCGAACAGGTCGGTCTCGGTCTCCGTTCTGAACGTTGTTTCAAGCACTCCTGCTCTCGCGCCGCCTATGCCGAGCGCGTACGCGAGCGCGATATCGAGCGCGTCGCCCGTGGCGTCCTGCTCGACGGCGACGAGGCACGGTACGCCCTTGCCCGCCTGGTATTCGCTTCTGACGGTGTGGCCGGGGCCTTTAGGCGCGATCATTATGACGTTGACGTTCTTCGGCGGTTTGATGCAGCCGAAATGGATGTTGAAGCCGTGCGCGAACGCGAGCGTTTTGCCTTCGGTCATATACGGAGCTATGCTCTCGCGGTAAAGCTTCGCCTGCTTTTCGTCGTTGATGAGTATCATGATTATATCGGCTCTCTTCGCGGCTTCGGCGGCGGTATATACCGTAAGTCCCTGCGCTTCGGCTTTCGCCCAGCTCTTCGAGCCTTCATACAGACCGACTATGACGTTTACGCCCGAATCCTTGAGGTTGAGCGCGTGGGCGTGGCCCTGCGAGCCGTAGCCGATTATCGCGACGGTCTTGCCGTCGAGTTTTTTGAGATCGCAATCCTGCTGATAAAAAATCCTTTGCATTTTT
>CACYEW010000360.1 GCA_902773455.1 uncultured Ruminococcus sp. | reverse complement strand
TTGAAACGTTATAAAAAACGGGCGATCTGCGGATCGCCTTTGTAATAAAAAACAAAACGGAGAAACGAAATGAAGAAATTATCAGCCGTAATACTTACGATCGCCATGCTTGCGTCGGCGCTGGCCGGATGTACCGGCAACGTACCTGAGACGACGGACGGGATCACCGGAGCCGTAACGACGGGAAAAACCGCCGAAAACGGCACCGAAGCTGCGGATCCCGCCGCACAGCCCTTTGACGGATCCGTTACGGCGCTCAGAGTGAATTACGAAAAAGAACCGGACTGCATCGACGATACGCCGGTCTTTTCGTGGGCAACGGATTGCACCGTGCGCGGCACGTATCAGAAAAGCTACAGAATAAAAGTCGCGGAAAGCGAAGCCGATCTGAAAAAAGACGAGCTCGTCTGGGATTCCGGAAGAGTAGAGTCCGGCGAGTCCGTAAATATAAAATACGGCGGAGCGCTCGAAGCGTCGAAACGCTATTTCTTCACCGTGACGGTCGAAAACGGTAAAGGCGAAACGGTCACCTCCGACGTATCGAGCTTTGAAACGGGTCTTCGCGAAGACGGATTTTCCGGCGCGTCGTGGATCAGGTTGAGCGGCGGGGGCGGCGGAAGCTTGACCGGCGCGAAATGGATATGGAATTACGGCGGTCAGAATCACGGCGAGATACAGCCCGGAACTCAGTATTTCAGATACGCTTTCGACCTCAGGGATCCCGATAAGATCGTATCGGCGAGGCTCTGCTTCACCGCCGACGACTACGGCAAGGCTTATATAAACGGCGAGACCGTCGCCGACAAGCCGAATGTGACCGACGGGTGGCAGTCGGGAGCAAGCGTCGACGTTGTCAAGTATTTATCGGCGCATAACGTTATCGCGGCGTACGCAGTCAATACCGGCGTAGGTTACGCGGGTATAATCGCGAGACTCGCCGTAACGTACGAAGACGGTTCTTCCGTTACCGTCGTATCGGACGGAAAGTGGAAATTCAGCGCGACGGAGCAAAACGGCTTTGAAAAACCGGATTTCGACGATTCGGACTGGAAAAATCCCGACACGGCGATAACCTACGGCGAACACCCGTGGGCGTCGAACGTGAATTTTTCATCAAACAACGGAGCGTCCGCTCCCATGGTGAGATGCGAATTCACCGCGGATAAGAAAATAGCGTCAGCAAGGCTCTTCGCCACGGCGGCGGGACTTTACGCGCCCTATATAAACGGAACGAAGGTCGGCGACACGGCGCTCGATCCGGGCAAATCCGAGTATCAGGTCAGAGTGATGTATCAAAGTTACGACGTCACTTCTCTTGTTCACGAGGGCAAAAACGCGATAGCGGCGATGCTCGGACGGGGCTGGTATATCGGCGCATACTCGCCTTACGGCGGTACGTCTCCGGCGTTTTTGTGCAAGCTCGTCATCGATTACGAAGACGGTTCGCGTAAAACGGTCGTGACCGACGAAAGCTGGAAGGCTTACGGCAGCGGACCGATCACCTACGACGATATATTCAACGGTGAAAATTACGACGCAAGAAAAGAGCTGCCCGGCTGGTCCGACGCCGGCTTTGACGATTCGTCGTGGAGCGGCGCCGCCGCGGTCACGGCGGCGGAGCTCGGGATCGGTAAAGTGACGGCTCAGCTCTCCGGTCAGGTGCGCGTTATGGATACTGTGCAGGCGAAAGAACGCACAAATCCCTCGAAAAACACGTATATTTACGATTTCGGTCAGAACCTCACGGGCGTTGTGCGGATAAAAGTCAAGGGCAACGCAGGACAGACCGTGACGCTCCGTCACGGCGAAATGCTGAACGACGGGAACGCGGGCAGCGACGGACCTGCGGGAACGCTCTATACGACCAATCTCAGAACGGCGCAGGCGACGGACAGATATACGCTGAAAGGCGACGAAAACGGCGAGACTTATACGCCGACGTTTACGTATCACGGATTCAGATACGTCGAGATCACGGGACTTAAAGAACCGCTTGAATGCGGCGACGTGACCGCTCTCGTGCTCTACTCCGATATGGAGGACACGGGCAAAATCGAGACCTCCGACGAATTGATAAATCAGCTTGTTTCAAATACCTACTGGGGACAGCGCGGCAACTTCCTGTCAAATCCCACCGACTGCCCTCAGCGCGACGAGCGTATGGGCTGGTCGGGCGACGCGCAGATCTTCTGCGGGACCGCGGCGTACAATATGAACGTGAAAGCGTTCTTTGACAAATATATAACGGATCTGAACGACTGCCAGAGAAGCGACGGCGCTTATACCGACGTGGCTCCCGGCGCGAACCGCGCTCAGTATACCGGCTCCGGCAACAGCGCGTGGGGCGACGCCGGCGTCATCATACCGTGGATAATGTATACCCGTTACGGAGATATGTCGTATATCGAGAAATATTATTCCAATATGAAAAGATATATCAAATATCTCGTCGGCGTAAGCAGCGGCTATATCAAGAGAAACAGCGCGTACGGCGACTGGCTCTCGATAGGAGAAAACACGAACATGGCGGTGACCGATACGGCTTACTGCGTATACGTATGCGATCTCATGACCGAAATGGCGAAGCTGACCGGCAACAATACCGACGCGGAGAAATTCGCCGAATTTGCGAAAAACTTCAGAGAAGCGTGGCGTAAGAATTTCGTAAGAAAGGGCGGGATCCTGAAATCGGATACGCAGACGTCTTACGTCGTCGCGCTCCGCTTCGGCATACTGCCCGAAGAAGACCGCGCCGAAGCGGCGGCGAAGCTCAACGAAAAGATAGTCAAAAACGGCAATAAGCTCACCACCGGATTCATCGGCGTATCGTATCTTCTGCCCGTGCTCTGCGAATACGGATATACGGATACGGCTTTCAAACTCTTACAGCAGAAGGAATATCCGTCGTGGCTTTACCCCGTGCTTCAGGGCGCGACCACGATATGGGAACGCTGGAACAGCTATACGATAGAAAGCGGCTTCGGCAACGCCGGCATGAACTCGTTCAACCATTACTCTTACGGCTCCGTGACCGAATGGATGTACTCGTATCTGCTCGGTATAGCGTGCGAAGAAAGTTCGCCCGCCTTTAAGGAATTCACGCTCCGTCCGACTGCGGGCGGCACGCTCACTCACGTTTCGGGCTCGTACGAGTCGATGTACGGCACGATCAAGAGCGAATGGAAGGCGGACGGCGGAGTCATAACGGAATATAAATGCACCGTCCCGGCAAATACGACAGCGACGCTTTACCTGCCCGCCGCCGGCGTAAATGCGGTATCGGAGAGCGGCAGACCGCTGTCCGATTCCGAAGGGCTGACGGTCGTATCCGCCGAAAACGGTGTGCTGGTACTCAGACTCACCTGCGGAGAATACGATTTTCAAATCAAATAGATCGAGCGTAAAAAAAGAGCGGTTCGCCGCTCTTTTTTGTTCAACCGAAATTGCAATTCAAGGTGTCGCTGTGCGACTTTTTTACCTTGGGGAGTACCCACCCCTACACCCCCCAAACCCCCTTGACCCCTCCCAAAGTCGTTATACTCTCTTTGGGGCGCGACGGGCTGACGCGAAGTAATATGTAAAAGTGAATAG
>CACYEW010000359.1 GCA_902773455.1 uncultured Ruminococcus sp. | reverse complement strand
TTCGATTTTGCATTCGATACCCTCGCCCGCGGTCTCCGTGACTTCTTCCGCCGTAACGGTATCGCCGTCGAGCGCGCATATCGCTTTCGCTATCGGATGATCTGAATGCGATTCAGCCGAGCGGGCGATCTTTATGAGCAGATCCCGGTCGTTTACCGCTTTGACGTCCGATACCGTCAGCCTGCCTTCGGTGAGCGTGCCGGTCTTATCAAAAGCGAATATTCCGGCCCTCGACACGGTCTCAAAGTATTCTCCGCCCTTTACGAGTATACCGCGCTTCGACGCGGCGCCGATACCGGCGAAAAACGTAAGAGGCACAGATATAACGAGCGCGCACGGGCAGGATACGACGAGTAAAACGAGCGCCCTGTGTATCCATTCGCTCCACGCGCCGCCGAATATCGGAGGTATGACGGCGATAAGCGCAGCCGCGATAACCACGGCCGGGGTATATATTTTTGCGAATCTCGTTATGAAATCCTCTGTATGAGCTTTCTTCTTTTCCGCCTCTTCGGCAAGCTTCGCCATTTTCGCGGCGGTGGAGTTCTCATAAGCCGTATCGGCAGTCATAACGATCTCCGATCCGACGTTTACCGTACCGCTCATCAGCCTGTCGCCGACGCTGACGGAAACGGGGACCGACTCTCCCGTTACGGCCGAAGCGTCTATAAGCGAAGAACCCGATACTACGGTACCGTCTACCGGTACGCGTCTGCCGTTTTTGATCACCACGCGGTCGCCCGGGACTATATTTCCGGGCTCGAGCTCGACCATTTCGCCGCCGCGGAGCACGGTTGCCGAATCGGGCGTTATATCCATAAGCGCCTTTATCGCGTCTCTGCTCTTATCGACCGCGAGATCCTGCAGGAATTCGCCGAAGCCGTAAAGTATCATTATTCCGGAAGCTTCCGCAAAGGATCCGGTGAATATCGCGCCGACGGAAGCCGCGGTCATAAGAAACGTTTCGTCGAGCGGATTGAGTTTTATAATGTTCTTTACCGCCTTGAACACCACCTCGTAACCGGCGACGGCGTACGAGAGCAGATACAGAACGATATATACGGCGGCGTGAGTGTGAACGAGATGTTCAAAGATAAGCGCGGCGGCGAAAAGGACCGCCGATATTATCAGTTTCAACAGTTCTGTCTTTTGCTCTTTTTCCATCATTCCGAAATATGCTCCATTCCCTGATCGATTATGCTTCTTACGTGGTCGTCGGCTAAAAAGTAATAAACCGTCTTGCCTTCTCTTCTGCTCGATATGAGCTTCGCGTGGCGGAGATTCTTCAGCTGATGCGATATCGCCGACTGCGTCATTTTGAGCAGCTCCGCGATACAGCATACGCTCATTTCACGCTCGGAAAGCGCCCATAATATCTTTATTCTCGTACTGTCGCCGAATACGCTGAAAAGCTCCGAAAGCTCGGCAAGCGTTTCATCCTTCGGCATACCGGTCATGACCTGTTTAAGCATCTCTTTATGTTTATCGTGTTCCATAAAATCACCTCATATGAACGATTGTTCATATGATAACACGTTTATTTTGATTTGTCAAGTCTTTTTTCAAAAACTCTGCCTTTTCTCTTGACTTTTTTGAAAAATGAGTATATAGTTATAATGAAATAATATGCAAGGTGAAAAGATGTTTTACAAAGATACGCTTCTCAAACAGGTACTTAAACCCGGCAGATACACGGGCGGCGAGTTCAATCAGGTAATAAAAGATCCGGAGCAGGTAAAATGCCGTTTCTGCTTCGCTTTTCCCGATACTTACGAGATCGGTATGTCCAATCTCGGCATAAGACTTCTTTACGGCTCGCTGAACGAAGATCCGGACGTATACTGCGAACGCACCTACGCGCCGTGGGTCGATATGGAAGATCAGCTCGTTAAAAACGGGATAACTCTTTCTTCTCACGAAACCGGCACGCCTTTGTGCGATTTCGATATACTCGGCTTTACTCTGCAGTACGAGCTGTGCTATACGAACGTATTGAATATGCTTCGCCTCGGTCATATACCCGTACTGTCTTCGGAGCGCGGGGAGGACGATCCGATAGTGATAGGCGGCGGTCCCTGCTCGTACAACCCCGAGCCTCTCGCCGACTTTTTCGACGTTTTCTCGATAGGCGAGGGCGAGGAGGCTCTCGTCGAGTTCGCGCATCTTTATATCGATATGAAAGCTTCGGGGCAATACGACAGACGTAAGTTCCTTTACGAGGTATCTAAGGTACCGGGATTTTACGTTCCTTCGATGTACGAGGTGACGTATAACGAAGACGGCACTATAAAGAGCTTTTGCCCGAAATACGACGGCGTACCCGCAAAGATAACTAAAAGAATAATAAAAGATTTTGATAAAGCGTATTTTCCCGAAAAGCCCGTTATGCCTTTCATCGAGTGCGTTCAGGACCGTATAACGCTCGAAATAATGCGCGGCTGCATACGCGGCTGCCGGTTCTGCCAGGCGGGTATGATATACCGCCCGATACGCGAAAAATCGCCTTCCGTTCTCAACGAGCAGGCGAAGAGGACTTATGAGAACACCGGTTACGACGAGATATCTCTCTGCTCCCTCTCGACCTCCGACTATACGGGATTGCGCGAGCTGACCGACGGTCTGCTTTCGTGGACCGACGACCGTATGATAAGTCTGACTCTTCCGTCGCTTCGCGCCGACAGTTTTACCGACGAGCTGATGCAGAAGGTATCGAGCGTCAGAACAACGACGCTGACCTTCGCCGCCGAAGCCGGCACGCAGCGTCTGCGCGACGTAATAAACAAAAACATCACCGAAGAAGAGGTGATCCGCGCCTGCAAGGTCGCGTTCGCCGCGGGCAAGACCGCCGTAAAGCTTTACTTTATGATAGGTCATCCGACCGAGACCGACGAGGACATCGCCGGCATAGCGGAGCTTTGCAAACACATAATCGACGCGTTTTACGAAGTCGAAGACAGACCGAAGGGCAAGCCTCAGATCACGATGAGCGTGGCGTGCTTCATACCGAAGCCGTTCACGGCGTTTCAGTGGGAGGGGCAGGATCCTTTGCCGGAATTCCGCCGCAAGCAGCAGCTTCTCGGTCATTTGTGCTCGGATCGCCGAATAAAATATAACTACCACGACGCGGACGGGAGCATTATAGAAGCGGTGCTCGCAAGAGGCGGCAGAAAGCTCTGCAGGGTCCTTCTCGAAGCGCTCGACCGCGGTATGAAATTCGACGCGTGGAGCGAGTTCTTCTCTTCCGAAAAATGGTTCAGGCTTTTTGAAGACTGCGGCGTCGATGTAAAATTCTACGCCGAACGCAAACGCGAAACAGACGAGATACTGCCGTGGGATATGATCGACTGCGGCGTATCGAAAGAATTCTTCATACGCGAAAGAAAGAAAGCGTACGAGGGCAGGACAACCCCGTCGTGCGCCGAACAATGCGCCGGATGCGGCGCAAACAGGCTCGGAGGTGAATGCACGTGGTGCCCGAATACAAAAAAATAAGGCTCAAATTCAGCAAGCTCGGGGCGCTGAAATTCATCTCGCACCTCGATCTCGACCGCACTATGAAATCGGCGATCACGCGCTCCGGCGTGAAGATAGAATACACGCACGGCTATAATCCGAGGCCGCATCTCGTGTTTTCTCTGCCGGCGGCGCTCGGGATCGGCAGCGTATGCGAATTTCTCGATATCAAAGCCGCTGATATATCGCCGGACGACGTCAAAGACAAGCTCAACGACGCTCTGCCCCCCGATCTGCGGATAATCGAGGCGTACGAGCCCGAATCGGATTTCAGGCAGATAGCGACGTCGGCGTATATAATAACCGCGATATCGCCCGATATAGGCGACGGTACCCCCGATCAAATAAAAGAAATGTTCAAAAAGCCCGTCGTTATAGAAAAGCGTACGAAAAAGACCGAAAGCGGTACGATGCCGTTCGATATTTCTCCGTACGTGGTCGTGAAATACTGCGAGTTTGACAAAGTCAAGCTGACGCTCGGCGTGAACGCCGCCGCTTCGAACAGCGTTTATATAAATCCCGAATACATCGTTAAAGCGATATGCTCGGAGCTGTCGATAGATATGACGGATCCGAATACCTCGCTTTACACGGTCCTTCGGACGGAAGTCTTTTTTGAAAACGGTCAATTATTCAGATAAGAGAGGATCGTATATGCAAAGCAAGTGGATCTGGTACAGAGGAGATTACGAATTTTATCACGGACTCAAGCTGCATCTACGCAGAAAAGAATTCGGGGCGGTCTATCCGACGTTTTGGAATCAGCCTAACGTTTACCCCACCGTGACGTTTATGAAGACGTTTCACGCCGACAGCGAGGGGTACGTGAAAATACTCGCCTGCGGTCAGGGCTACGTCATGTTCGACAACACGTACCGCTTCAACGTGGGAGAGGACATTTTCTTCGGAGAGGGCGATCACACCGTGATCGTGCGGATCAGCAATATCGGCGGTCTGCCGTGCATTTACGCCGTATCGGACACGTTCTGCACCGACAGAACGTGGCTCGTCTCTCCGAACACGGAGGACTATATAAACGCCGGAGACAACCCGGAGTATACGGAACCGGATAAAACGCCGGAGACGTTTCCGTTCACGTACAAAAAAATAACGCCCGAATCGAGCAGGCAGTTCGGCGACGGTATGCTTTACGATTTCGGGACAGAGACGTTTGCCGAGCTTTCGGTCGAAAACGCGATCGATACCGAAGACTTCACCGTATATTTCGGCGAGTCCGCGGAAGAAGCGACGGATTGCAAAAACGCCCTGCTTTTCGAGCGGCTTTCCGGTAAAATGAGCTACCGCCTGCCGGCGTGCGCTTTCAGATACGTTTATATCCCGGTAAAGCTCGCCGGGAGCTTTGCCGTGAGCGCGTTTTACGAATATCTGCCGCTGGAAGACATCGGCTCGTTTGAATGCGGCGACAAGCTTATCGACAGAGTATGGCGCGTTTCGGCTTACACCTTCCACCTCTGCTCCCGTGAATTCTTTCTCGACGGCATCAAACGCGACAGATGGGTATGGTCGGGCGACGCTTATCAGAGCTACATGATAAACGACTATCTGTTCCACGATAACGGCATAACGAGAAGAACGCTGACGCTGCTGCTCGGCAAGGAACCGTATCATCAGCACGTGAACACGATAACCGACTATTCTCTTTACGTCATAATGGGCGCGTATAACTATTACTTCTCGAGCGGCGACGCGGACTTTATCAGATTCATCCTTCCGAGGCTGAAAGCTCTGTATTCCTATATCGTATCGAATCTCGACGAACGCGGATATATCGTATACCGCCGCGGATACTGGATCTTCATCGACTGGGCGGATATCGACAAGGGCGGCGCGAATTGCGGCGAGCAGATGCTTTTATACAAGGCTATGCTCGATATGAGTCTATTGTGCGAAGCCGTCGGCGAAGACGGTTCGGAATATGAAAAAAGCGCGAAGACGCTTTATGATAACATCCAGCGCGATTTCTGGCGCGAGGACCGCGGCGCGTACGTGGACAGCTTCGATTCCGGACTTGAAAAAGTCGGCAGACACATCAACGTGCTTGCGCTCATGACCGGCGCTGCGGATGAGCGCAAACGCGATCTTATAGTCAAAAACGTGCTGAAAAACGACGCGGTGCCACCGATAACCACGCCTTATTTCGGC
>CACYEW010000358.1 GCA_902773455.1 uncultured Ruminococcus sp. | reverse complement strand
GGACGTATAGTGAACGAGGGCAGCGCCGATATCCTCCTGATGTGCATAGGTATATGCGTAAGCCTCGTATTCATCGCCGCCGCGTTTTTCAAATACGGAAAAAAAGATATAAATTAGATTCGACAAGAGCTCGGCGTGAAACGCCGAATTTAGCTGCGCTTTGCGCAATTTAGCTTGCAAAGCAAATTTAGCTCGCGTAAGCGAATTTAGCTGAAATGAATTCCCGCTGCCGCGGAATGAATTGTCCTTCGGACATGAATTAACGGCTTTGCCGTCATGAATTACGCTTCGCGCATGAATTGCGGCTTACGCCGCGTTTTGGGGTTCCCCCACCCCCCCTATCCCCCCCCAAACCCCGCCACCCCCCCATTTTTCAAATGGGGCTTTTCTCGCCATCGCGCGCCCCCTCGATAGAAAATCGACGGGAGGGGAAAAGCGGCTTCGCCGCCGGCTCCCTCCCGGAGGGAGCCACTCCTTCAGTCATCCTGAGCACAGCGAAGGATTTTTTTATCCGCAAAACCGTTGCAAAACGGCTTTTTTCGTGTTATAATAAAATAAATAAATTTAGTTTTTTCATTTAACAATGTAACTTTTCGCACCGTGTCAAAGGTTATATATTTGAAAATGCAGGGAAAGGAGGTACGGTATGACCGAGATCGAATTTACCGAGCGCATAGAAGAGACCAGAAAAAAGCTGTATCTTATCGCGCTTTCGATCACGAAAAACAAAGAAGACGCCGAAGACGCGTTATCCAACGCTGTGCTGAGAGCTTTGAAGAAGTACAAACGCTTCGGGCAGCTCGACAATTTCGACGGCTATATGGTCACGCTTACGGCAAATGAAGCGAAGCGCATAAGATCAGGCCGGCGTTATTACGATAACGTCTACGAGCTGTCCGACGCTTTTTACTACGATCACGCGACCGACATTGAATTCTTCGACATGATCGAACGGTCAGGCATAAACGTTAAGAGCCGCAAAATACTCGTACTCCGCTTTCTGTACGGCTATACGCTGCCCGATATCGCGAAGATACTGCAGATCTCCGAATCGAGCACGAAAGCCGAGTATTACCGGGCATTACAGAAAATCAAAGAAACGGTGGAAAAGAAATGAAAAAAACAGTTATAACCGAATCAGACGAGCAAATGATCGGAAACCGATTCAGAACGCTTGAATCGGCTGTCGAATATGAATTGCCCGAAGAATATTACGAAACAAAAAAAGAGCGTAAAGCCGGAAAGGTGATATATTACGTGTTATCCGCCGCGGCGGTTTTGGCGGTCACTCTCGGCGTCTGGTATGCCGCGGAATACGCAAAACGCTATACGCCGCCGACGCCGGCGTCCGCGGATACGACGTCCGAAACTCATGCTGAATCCGTACCGTCGGATACGGAATACACACAGGTTGAAATACCCGAAACCGATCCCGTAAAGTCCCTGCTTATGCAGATAATCAAAACCGCGGAAGGATACGGCGTCGGCGATCAGAGCTCGGTTTTGCTTGAATGTTCGGCAAAGATAGACGAAGCCGTCGGATACGGCGCGGGCATATTCAAGCCGATCATAGAACTGCAGAAAAGCCGTCAGGAAAAACGCGGATACAAATATCTGTACGAGATCGACGGGCATAAATACAGTTCAAGTATACTTCTCGGCAACGGCGACGCCGCGCTTGCCGAGATCTGCCGAAGGATATTTGAGCATAACGGCGAAGCGGGATTTTACGTAAATTTCACGGTCAGACTCGACAGGATATTTGATATAAAAAGAGAGTATACCGAGGCTTCGGTCGACGGTCTCTACGGGACTGTCGCCATGTGCATACTCACTTACAGCGAAGGTACGGAGGCGTTCGACGCGGCGTTCCCGCTCTGCAAAGCGTTTTATGAAGCTTACAGACAGGTGTGGTTTTCGTCCGACGGCTGCGTTAAAGTGATCGACGCGATGAACACGACCGGTCTTGATCCCATCTCGAAATATACTCAGCTCAATTATACTCTTTATATGACCGAGGCGGAGAAAGAAGCGTTTGCCGAAAAGATACTTTCTGCAAACGGCGACACGGAGCTTGTGAAGAAATCGTTCAGCAGCATGTATTATGAACTGAGTTATTTTAAAAACCTGAGAAACTTAATAAACGCATCCGCATCCGATCTCGACTTTTCAACGCTTGATCTTAACGGTGTGGATTCGATATGGTTTACGCCCGAAAGCCCGACGGCAAGATATAAGGGCAAATCGTTTACAAAAGACGGTAAAGACTCTCAGGTGTTCAACGAACTGCTTCAAAGCACGGCGGCGCTTCAACTGTCTCCCTTGTCAGAAATACCCGAAAGGGCGTATGCAGACGTTACGACGTACCGCATAACGCTTTACCGCGGTGAAGAAACGGTCCTTACATACAGAGCAGATACCGAAGCGAACCTCTTCTTCATTTACAGCTATATAAACGGAAGCGGCAGCGAATCGGTTTATACGGCAAAACCCGGCAACCTGCCGCCGCTGATACAGGCGATCGAAGACGCGCAAAAATCTTACGCGGAATAAATAAAAATGATTAAGGATGAATTATGATGCGCTTTGCGCATTGATAAACTCACTTCTCCATTCTCAACTCTTAATTTCGCACCGCAAAAAAGGACCCCGGGTGAGAAACTGCATAAAGAAGAAACAAACCCACTGTGACATCTTTCTGCGAAAGAAAGTGTCATAGCGGGTTGTTCTCTTTTAATTGAAAGAAATAAGGGCTAAATTGCTCGCATTCGCTCGCAGCTAAATTGAAGTCATACGACTTCAGCTAAATTGAAAATCAGAGATTTTCAGCTAAATTAAATTCGCCGTATAGCTTGCGAAGCAAATTTAGCTCGGCGGAGCCGAATTTAGCTGAGCAAAGCTCAATTCAGCTCGCCGGGAACGGCGAATTCAGCTGTATTATTCTTCCGGCTCGAACATGTCTTTAGACAGTCCGCAGATCGGGCAGACCCAGTCTTCGGGGATATCTTCAAAGGCGGTGCCGGGGGCGATACCGGAATCGGGATCGCCGGCCTCGGGATCGTAAACGTAACCGCAGGGGCAGACGTATTTTTTCATAATCTCACCTTATTTGTTGAAGTATCTCTTGAGGAGTCCTTCGAAGGCTTTGCCGTGGCGGGCTTCGTCTCTCGCCATTTCGTGAACGGTGTCGTGTATGGCGTCGAGGTTGAGCTGTTTCGCTTTCTTTGCAAGCTCGAATTTGCCCTGCGTCGCGCCGTATTCGGCTTCAACTCTGACGGCAAGGTTCTTTTCGGTCGAATCGAAAAGCTTTTCACCGAGCAGCTCGGCGAATTTCGCGGCGTGTTCCGCTTCTTCGAAAGCGGCGGTCTTCCAGTATTCGGCGATCTCGGGATAACCCTCTCTCGCGGCGACTCTCGACATGGCAAGATACATACCGACTTCGGTGCATTCGCCCATGTAGTTGGAGCGGAGTCCTTCTTTGATATCTTCGGGAGCGTCGGCGGCTACGCCGAGGATATGTTCCGCCGCCCAGACCTTTTCGGTCGTTTCTTCAAGCTCTACGAACTTTTCGCCGGGGGCTCTGCAGAGCGGGCATTTTTCGGGGCGGGTGTCGCTTTCGACTATCTCGCCGCAGATCGTGCATTTCCATTTTTTCATAACAGATTCTCCTTTGTATTTTATATTACGGTGCTGTTCAAACGATACCACATATCGGCGTCTTTGTCAACCGTTATTTATAAATTTTATCTTAAGTATGTGTCAAGATTCCTCTCGGCGCACACGATTATGACGTAATCGGCTTTGATCTGCGCAAGCTTTTCGTAATCGGTGTCCGCGTCCCACATCGGCTGGCAGTAAAGCGTGTTGAAATGCTCGCACAGGATCGGGAATAAATTCGCGCTGTATGAATCGCGTATGACGAGCGCGTTGGGATACGCGGCGTTGCCGGTGCGCGACGTGAACGACGGCGCGTAAACGCTTCTGTCTATCGTATCGGGCTTTTCGGGCGCGCCGACGGCTTTGCAGGCGGCGTTCGGCGTAAGAAAGCTGACTTTTTCCGTAAATCCGGCAAGTCCGGCAAAGGACGCGAGATCTCCCGCCCGGACCGTGCTTTCGGCGACGGTGAACATATTGAGCGGCAAGGGCGATACCTTCGGGAAATCCGCTCCGATCTCCGATACCACCGCGCGGTATCCGAAATACGCGCCGAACTCGGTCCAGTGCGTATCTGTCTGATAAAACAGTTTGCCTATATCTGCGTTCTGTCTCATGATCCCGCGCAGATCGATGAAGGAAAGTCCGTCCGTTCCTTCAAGCGCCGCGGCAAGCTGATCGATACGCGTGTATCCGGCGCGTTTGCCGATATACTTTTCGGAAGCCGCTTCGGGATAAACGCTCAAAGGATCGGGGGCGACGAGGAATATCACCTTAGTATTCCCGCCCGTTTTCGCTCTTATATCCGATATATACTTTTCAAAGCCGCTTCTGATATATGAAAGCCGTCTTTCGCTGAAAAGATTGCCTCCCGTATAGTCCCGCAGAGTCGGGGTGTAATAAAGCATGGAGGTATTGCCGACGCCCGTCTCGCAGGACGCGCCGGAGGTCGTCTTCACCGTCGCTTTTACCTGTTCCGACGTCGCTTTGCCGGACGCTTTCGCCGAGATCTTCACCGCGCTTTCCGTATATCCGGCGGGCACTTCGGCGAAAAATCTGCCGTAAGCGCTTCTGACCGTATACGTTTCATTTTCCGCCGTTACCGTGACGACGCAGTTGTCTTCGCATTCTCCGGCTATGAGAGCGGTATGGGGCGTAAGCGGTACGACGGATATGTTTTCCGGAGTCTTCGTGATCTCCGGCGCGGCTTCTCCGTCGAGCTTTGCGTTATAGGTCAGGGCGTCGTATTCTTCGAGCAGAGCGTTGAGTCTGTCTTCCCGTATCAGGCATACGACAGCCGACGGCGATATCTCCGACGCGGCGTTTTTCGAATACGAAAGATCCTCTTTGAAGCACGTCAGGGAAAAAGACGCGGCGAAAAGCGGTCTGAACAAATTCAGTTCGTATTTGTCGTAAGATTCGACGAGCACGCTCGAGCTGCCGAGAAAGTCGTTATATTCGTCTTTAAGCGTACAGAAGGTAAGCCCCGAACGCACCGTTTTGTCGTACATGGATTCGAACCTTGCGGTATCGTAATACACGTTTTCGTTCTTTATGACTCTCTCGAGTTTTACCCTGCGCGCCAACTCCCTGCCGGCGGAGTATCCGGTGATCGGCTCTTCCGGCTCGATCACGTTCATTCTTCTGCCGAGCTGTTCGGGCAGTTTTGATACGATATAACGGAAAGAAAGCAGGGCGCCGTATTCGT
>CACYEW010000357.1 GCA_902773455.1 uncultured Ruminococcus sp. | reverse complement strand
ATATGCGACAAAAATACCGGCTGAAATAAGGATTTTGTTCCTTACTCAGCCGGTTTTCATTAACTGTCCTTAAGAGTACCTCGCACAAGCGGTCGCTTTTTTGTTCGCCGATACTGCGCTCGGCGCCTAAGGCGGATTTCGGAAAGGTCCCGCCGGCGTATTCTTAACGGTATTTACTTAAAATCCCCCGAATGAAAGCGCGGAAAACCATTCGCCGTTCAAATATCCGGGTTCTCCCGTTACCGTAACGCTCAGACCGTCGTAAAAGAATCTCACGGTGATCCTCGTATCGTCCTTTTTTTCATATACGAGCGCCGTCACGGTACGGTCGGCAAGCGTTATATCTTTATTATAAATATTACTGTAACGTTCGCCTAAATTATCAACGTTCGGATAGTTCGGCGCAAGCTCCGCAATTATTTCGGAGGCTGTCGCCGTGCCGCTTTTTTCCATGATCCGCTCCGGAAGATATGTCACCTGTATATAAGAAACGCTCCGGTATGATTCCGGGTGATAATATATTCCCGGCAAACCGTAAAGATCTGAAGCGAACAGCGTGATACTGCTGTAACCCTTCTCTTCGCTCAGTTTCATCTTTTCTCCGTTAAAATACGGGACCGCGTTGTTTTTTGAACGGACGGTTTTAAGAAAATACCGCAGATTTCCGCTCTGCTCTTCGTTTGCTTTTGAAAAATCGATATATAAAAGCTTCGCTTCGTTTATCGGGCTTACGGTAAACTGCAGTGCGGAATAAGAATTCAACTCGACGGGCGTAAGAACGGGAGACGTCGCCTGAGCGCCAGACGATCCGGCCGATGCCGAACGCAGGATCGCCGCGGCGTTATCCGATCCGAGCCTGCACGCAAACTGCGTGAGATTTACCACGTTATCGTAATCTCCATATCCTCTTTTTACGCAGAAAAGATAGTTTTCGCCGATACAAAGACTGCAGTTGTCGTCATATACGGGTATACCTTCGTAATTCAGACCGGACGAAGTAAGCAGATCGTACTGCTCTTTCTCTTTATACCCCGCAATACCGCCGGGCTTGCAGATCTTAACTGTTCCGGCTGTCTCACCTTTACGGCTGACGATATCGCCGACGGTGTAAACGGTATATAGCATACGGTTCGTACTTTTTGACTGCGGCGAGCCGTCTTCTTTGCCGGTTTTGTAATCGATCACCGCAAACGAAATATCGGTCACGGTGCCGGAATAAATATGCGTCGCGGCGTCTGCAAGTTCTTTCGCCGTAGAATAATAAGGCCAGTCGGCGGTGAGTTTTATCTTGTCGTATTCCGACGCGGTCCTTACTATATCGTCGGGATATTCGCCGCTCAGCCTGCCGTCGTTATGATGCAGACCGATAAGAACGGACGCCGTTATCAATATGACCGCCGCGGCAGAGGCGATAAGGATCACAGCAAGTCTTTTTTTGTTTTTATTCGGCTTTTCGACGCCGTTATCCGTCAATTCTTCGTCAATATAAGAAAGCGCGTCGAAAAGCAGTACGCCTTTATCGTTCATGCCAGTTCCCTCTCAAGATACTTTTTCAGCTTTTTTCTCGTTTTGTATAAAATGCTTCTCACGTGATTTTCTTTGATACCGAACATAGCCGCTATGTCCGCATATCCGTTCACGTTTACGTACCGTTCGATAAATATCCTCGCGGATCTTCGGTCGATCCCTCGCAGAAAACAGTTCAAAAGCCGCGTAAGCTCTTCTCTTTTGACGCCGCAGCTGTCGGGCATACAGTCGGAAAGCTCTTCGTAAAGCGCGTCTTCCCTGCTTATGAAATAGTCGTCGGGTTTGCCGAACAAAGCGGAGATACGCGACATCATACCGTGATCGGGCCGCCCCCTTCCCCGCTCCCATTTCGCTACGAGCTCACGCGACACGAACAGCAGATCGGCAAGATCCTGCTGTGTCATATTCGCCGCATCACGCAGTTCTTTTATCTTCTCAGCTACGTTCATTTTTATCTCCTTGTTTCTCTGCCGGCCGGACAGAACGTAAAGGGAATTCCGTTTACAAACGTATTATAACACGTAATATCAAAAAAATCAAGGTACTGTTTGCACCCGTTTTTTGAGTATTAAAAGACGGCGGGAGTTTGATCCCGCCGTAACGTTTGCAATTATTTTCTGTTTTTGTAATCTTCGTCGATCTCTTTGCTCCACTCCGGGCTGAACTTTGCTCCGCTTCTCATGCAGCAGACCGCCGATGCGACGGCTCCATAGACCACGCCGGTGCCTTTTTTGTCGGCTCTGTAATTTACGGCTTTGTCTTCATCGATGCCGAAATGTCGGGCAGTTTCGACAGAATCGATATTCGCACCGATGAAAAGGAATTCCCAGCCGTCCTTCTCTTTGTGTTTCTCGATAAGTCTTTTTACGGTTTTACTGTTGTATTTGCGGCTCGCGTTTTCAAGTCCGTCCGTCATTATGACGAACATCGTGTGCTCCGGCACGTCCTCCGCTCTTATATACTTATGGATCGTTTCGATATGCGTGACCGCGTCGCCTATCGCGTCGATCAGAGCGGTACAGCCGCCGACTCTGTAATCCTCTTCCGTCAGGGGCTCTATTTCGGAGAGTTTCACCCTGTCGTGCACCGTTTCGCTTTCGCTGTTGAAAAAGATCGAGGTGACGTAACATTCGCCGTCAACCTTCTTCTGCTTTTCCATTACCGAGTTGTAACCGCCGACCGTGTCTGATTCGAGCCCGTGCATCGAGCCGCTTTTGTCGAGTATGAATACGAGTTCCGTTACGTTGTTTTTCATTTTTTGTTTCCTCCTGAATAAAATTAGACCGTACCTTTACCGTACGGTCATATCATATCACGTTTTTTTCCGTTTGCGGTCGCTTTTAAGGCGACATTTTTTCATACGCCGAGAAGAGGCTGATCGAATTCATAAAGAGTCTCGTTGATCAAAAACAGATCGTAGATACCGTTTATTATGAAATACTCGACGATTATATCGAATTTACTGCTGTGAGATAAAGCGTAACCTGCTTTCATCAGCATCTCTTTCGTTTCATCTATCGAAAGCCCGAGCGCGACGGCAAAAGACAATACCGTGCTTTTTCTCGGACGGTAAAGGCGGTCGCTTCTGATCTTTGAAAAGAGTTTTCTGTCTATACCGGCTTTTTTGTAGCACTGCGCGTCCGTCATATTCTTTTCGTCGATCTTTCGTAAAAGCATTTCGGTAAAGCTCTCGTCCGTCTGATTCAAACGGTCGATAAGCGAGACCGGTATGGGCGAAGCGCCCGCGCCGCCATACGTTTTCGCGGCTTTTTTCAGTTCTTTCGGTTCCCTCGGCACGCTTCTTGCCTCGTCGCAGAGAGCCATACTGAAATTTATCACGTTCTTTTCCGGTTGATAGTTTTCATTTATGTATTCGCCGACTTTGCTTAAAAGCTCGGCGTCCGGTCTTTGTTTTCTCATTTTTATCACCCTTTCTGATACGATAATACAACGAAATTTTCTTTTTGTCAAGTTTACTGTTGATTTTTCTTTT
>CACYEW010000356.1 GCA_902773455.1 uncultured Ruminococcus sp. | reverse complement strand
GAAATACGGTCAAAACGACGACTGATAAAGAAAGGCGGTATCTTATGATCTATATGTTTTGCGCAGACGGACTTGAAGAGGTCGAGGCTCTTGCCGCTCTCGACGTCATAAGGCGCGCCGGTCTCGATATAAAGACGGTCGGCGTCGACGGTAAAGAAGTTCACGGCGCTCACGGCATCACGTTTTTTGCAGATATCACTCTCAAAGAGTTTGAAAAGAAAGCCGAAAAATGCGAATGCGTTATTCTGCCCGGCGGCGGAGTCGGCACAGAGACTCTTTCCGGAAACGAAACCGTCTGCAATTTCGTGAAGAAGATAAACGCCGGCGGCGGTACGGTCGCCGCTATTTGCGCCGCTCCGTCGGTCCCCGGCAGGCTGGGGCTTCTTGAAGGCAAGACCGCGGTATGCTATCCCGGCTTTGAAAAGTACCTCTTCGGGGCAAAGATCGGGAACGAAAAGGTCGTCGTCGACGGCAATATCATCACAGCGCGCGGTATGGGCTGCGCGATAGAGTTCGGTCTTGCGGTAGTCGGCGCTTTCAAGGGCGCTGCATATGCCGAAAAGATCGGCAAAAGCATAATGCTGTACTGATATTTATGTACGGACTCAAGATCGAAAAATCGGCGATAAGAGAGACGTATCTCGAAAAGAGGAACCGGATACCGCAGGAGGAAAAACGGGCGCTTGAGGAAGCGCTGTGCGTTCATTTTCTGCAGTCCGCTTCTTATAAGTATTACGATACGCTGCTTCTCTACTCTCCGATGCCGGGCGAGATAAACGTAACGGGCATCGCGGAAAAGGCTCTTGCCGACGGCAAGCGGGTCGCATATCCGAGATGTATACCCGGCACCAGGCTGATGAATTTCCATTTCGTCGCGTCGACCGACCTGTTCAGCCGCGGTTCGTACGGGATAAGCGAGCCTCCCGCCGACGCCCCGGTATACGACGTGAATGGCAAAGGCTGCGCCGTTTGTCTCATTCCCGCCATCGTTTTTGACAAATACGGTTACAGGATAGGGTACGGCGGCGGTTATTACGACAGATTTTTATCACGCTTCACGGGGACTCTCGCGGGGGTGGCTTTTTCGGATTTTATCGTCGACAGGCTGCCTCACGGCAGGTTCGATCTCCGCGCAGATACGATTTTTACGGAAGGAGGCGCCGTGCCGGTTGAAAAAAATTAAAACATATCATTCCGCGCCCTTGTTCTGCCTCGCCGTTTATATACTTATCACTCTCTCGTCGCTTTTCAACGTTCCGTATGACGGCAGTATATATTCGGTGCTCGCCGTATCGGTTTTGCAGATAGCGATATTCATTCTCCCCGGGGTACTGTACTGCAGGCTGGAGGGAACGGTATCGCCGAAGGAGCTTGGTTTTCGAGGATTCAGGATACAGAACGTCGCGCTCATATTCTTCGCCGCTCTGTTTCTGTTCTCGTTATCCGTCCTTTTCGGGCTCGCGGATCCCGACTACGTTCAGACGGGCGCGGTGACCGACGTAACGTCGCTTTCACCGCAGGCGGTGATCTACATTACGGTCATATACTGCATACTTCCCGCCGTGACCGAGGAATTCGTTTTCAGAAGCATAATCTACAACAAATACAAAAAATACGGCGTTTTTTCGGCGGCGGCGTTTTCATCGGTACTGTTCGCCCTCGCGCACTTCTCTCTTTCGGAGCTTCCCAAATTCCTGATCTGCGGCGTCGTTCTCGCCCTCGTTTACGAGGTATCTCATTCAGTATTCGTTTCGATCGCGGTGCATTTTCTTTTCAATCTGCTTACCGTGTTTTCGCAGAAGCTTCTTACTGACGCGGCGGGAAAATCGGAAAACACCGTACCGTTCATATTCCTCTTCGTTTCAATTGCGCTGATAACTCTGTTTTTATCGCTCTCACGGGCGCAGAGTCAGCTTGAATACGACTCGGTAAGCATACGACCTGCCGATAACGAAAAAGAGCAGACGTTTCAGTTCCGTATGCGTGCGCTTCTTCTGTCGTTTCTTTCGCCCGCTTTTCTCTGCTGTGTGATATTCGCGGTGGCGGCGGCGATAATACGGCTGAAGCACAACGTATAGAAAGGATCAAAAATGGAAGATAACGACAAGACACTGAACAACATAACCGACTCGAGCGGCGATACGCAGGAAAACAAGATCGTCGTTAAAGCCGCCGGGAGCGAAGCTCCGGTCAAAAAGAAAAATCCGTCGAAAGCGGATATCAGGCGTAAAAAAGCCCGGCTGAAGGCAAAAAAGCAAAAAGAGAAAGAAACGGAAAAGAAAAAAAGAAAGATCACCGTATTCAAAAAGCGGAAGATCAAAACAAGCGAGACCGGCGAACGTCTCGAGTATAAGAGCCATAAGACGATATACAGCGTGACGATCGCATCCGTTTATATAGTTCTCGTTATAATCGCTTCGGTGATCGCCGCTTTCTTCGTCATATCGATAGGCAACGACGTTTTCGCGCTCAGCAAGGACGAGCGTACCGCAACGGTGGATCTCGGTATGTATCCGACGATACTTGACGTATCCGACGCGCTTGCCGAAAACGGGATCATCCGTTACCCGTCCATATTCAAGCTTTACGCGAGGCTGAAATTCAAAGACGGCGAAGCGGCTTTCAT
>CACYEW010000355.1 GCA_902773455.1 uncultured Ruminococcus sp. | reverse complement strand
TCGGTCGTAAGGCTGAACGGGGTGGAAGTCGCATTAAAATCCGGCGACTCGCCGAATGAGTTAAAACCGCTGATCGAGCCGATCCTCATACCGTTGAGCGTCTGTTTCTTAGTGCCGGTGAGGTTGAAACGCAGAACGTCTTTTCCGATCTCTTTCTCGTCGTAAACTACCGTGAACGTCCCTTCCTCGTGCAGCGTATAATCGCCCGAAAGCGCTGTTTCAAACGATCCTTTGCCTGAACCGTCTCTGTATTTTGCGATAAAGTCGGATACCGACTGAATATTCTTTGACAGAGCGACGGCGAACGAATAAGTTCCGCTCCCCGTAAGTTTTGAAAAGTCGATATTTCCTTCCAATACGATACCGTTCGCCTCGATTTTGAAATCGCCGTTCGCATCAGGAGTGATATGGGAGATAGCCGGTTTTATCACGGCTTTCACCTCGTCCTCGAAGTATATGTCGCATAGGACTCTTCCGTTGACGGTCGCTCCGTTTGTCGCCGTGATCGGGATCTCGCAGTAGTCGTAACCCACGGCGTATACGGTGTGAGCGTAGAAAGTTTTCAGATCCAATCCGGCAGCTTTCACACGGATCCCCTCTTTGATCAGACCGTTTTCTTCAAGATCGTCGAGCAGCAATTCTATCGCTGTTTTTTTGTCGTTCTGCGCGGCGTGCGTTACCCACCAGTTGATAACGTCGCCGTAGTTGAACCCCTCCGCGGTATTCGTAAGCTTTGTTTCATCCACGTACTGAGAAACGAATCTCCGAACGTTGACAATGCGTTCAAGACGCGCGGTGAGATCGTAGTCGTCGGAGGATTCCTCACGGAAGAACTTCCGCGCGTCAGAGTTTGTCGAAGACAGCGCGCCGTTCGTGACCGACATCATCGTTTCTATACACGCACGCTCGCTCGACTTGATCTGCTCGGCGGTCTTCTCCTGCTGAAGCCGAAGCTCGAAGTATTCCATAAGACCGTTTTCGGCGCGTTTTTCGAATATATCGCGATACTTTTCGGGCAGTTCCTCATACGTTTCGTAAGGCCAGCCGTATTTTTCGCAGATCTCTTTGATCTTGTCAAGATTGTAGAAGCGCCCTACTCCCTTTGCCATCGTAAAGCCGCTGGAGGTGTTCAGATAGGTAAGAAACGACTCGCGGTTGCCCGCGACGACCTCGTTGCCCCAGATATCCTCGGCGCCGTTTTTATATATCTGATAAAGCTCTTCGATCTGATTGGATTTCCAGTTAGTGAAGGCTTCGTTGACCGCCGCTCCCAAAAAGGCTACGGCGTTTGTCGTGAATTCCACCGCGGGGTGAACGCCTTTCATGATGCCGCCGAGCTCCTTCATGGCTTCCTTCATATCGCCGCCCGCCATATATCCCGCCATTCTGGCGATACCGCTCGAGCTTGACAGAAGCGTCGATACCGTGCTTCCGGCAAATTCACTTCCGAGAACTTTGTCGAGTCGGTCGGAAAACTCCAGTTCATCCCAACTGTTCATAAGAGCGTTGTTCACCGCGTCTTCAAGACCGTTCACGGCAGCCTCTTCGTCTCCGTCATAAAAGCCTCTTGCAAGTGTGGTCACGTAGTTCGTGCCCATATCGATATAATCGGCGTTGTCTCCGGTGAAACTGCCGCCGAGATAGTTGACCGTGCTCTGTATCAGATCGGCCGCCGCCTGCTTTGTCAGCCCCATCGCCTCGACCTTGGCGCGAACGTACGGCTCAAGCTTTGCCGCCGCCTGCCGGCGCTTGCCGCGCTCGACTGCGAGCTTGGTGCTGTAACTGTCGAGAAACGCCTCGATCTGCTCCTCTTTTGTCAGTTTCGCCGTGCCCCACCATGAAAAGTGCGGCAGATCTATCGACATCGTACCCGCGGACAGATCGTAACTGTCCGGAAAGAGATAACGGTATTTTTTGCTTTTTTCGTCGAAGTATATGAAAACATAACCGCCGATATCTTCCTTGTCGGTCTTGCCGGGGAAGGAGACCGTCAGCAGTACGTCGCCCGAAAGCGGCAGACCGTCATAACCCTCGCTTCCGACGTCGTACCATTTGCCGACCGCCTCGAATTTGTTTGCGCCGTCAAGTCCTTGCGGCGCTTCGATCTCTTTGACGGTCACCTCGGATTTTAACTCCGGATTGAGCGTTTTGACTTCAACCGTCTGTTTTTTGTCCCCGCCGATGATACCGCATGAACAGGCCGACAGTAACATCACAGCCGCAAGCGTTAAGCATATATACGTTTTTATGATCTTCATTATATTCCTCCTTTTCGGGGTACTGAACGCGGGCTCTTCAAACGCTGTTTGAAATTGCCGCCGCCGCGGTATTGCGGGTCGCGCTGAATAAGCCTGCCTTAACGCGGTGCCGAGCCCATACCGCCTGACTTTTGTCATATCGGAATTTGATTATTATCCTTAGTACTTTGATTTTTTCATATATCAATTATACCGACCGAAAATCTAAAAGTCAACAGAAATCGTAAAAAAAGAATGATATGTGTTCTTTATGAAGAATATGAAACGGTGAAGAAAAAACGCCGCGGAGCTTAAAAGCATGCGCGGCGTTTTGATTATTTTGATCAGAGTCCGAGAGTTTTAAGATATTCGCGGCTGATCTTTATCGCTTCAAGCGGCGGCATATCCTTCGATTCGTCCTGTTCGACGATGACG
>CACYEW010000354.1 GCA_902773455.1 uncultured Ruminococcus sp. | reverse complement strand
GGCCGCTGCTGCACGGCGCGGAATTCGCTGTATTCGAGCAGCTGCTCCTCGCCGCAGCCGACGAGATAAGTCGGCTCGTCGGGCAGGAGTTCTCTGTGGTATTTGAAAAGCGATTCTTCATAAAGCGGATCGTGAAACGCCAGGATCACGGGGTATCCCTTTTCGACCTCGCGTTTGAGGCGCCATATATGCCATTCTTCAAACAGATAATAGCTGTTGTCGATGCCGACGATATTGACGCCGCCAACGATACGGGAGTTGAAAAACATCGGCACGCCGAAGCCGCCCGTCTGCATATAGCTGTTCATACGGTAGGCGTTGTCCTCCCACGCCTCGCCGACGTATTGCGAATAATCGTGGTTACCGGCTATGAAAAATATCTTTTCGTTTTGCAGTATCTTTTTTGCGAATTCCGTATTCGCGTGCGATACGAAATCGGTCAGGTCGCCCGTGTGTACGAGCAGATCGCAGTTGTTTTCCGCGTATCTTATCTGTTCGTACAGATTATTTTCCGTTGCGGGACTCGGCATACGTTTCGACAGTTCACGCTTTCTTTCGTCGTCGCGCTCGTCCGTGAGAGCGATATGGGAATCGGTAACGTGCAGTATCTTCAAAGGCTTTGCAAGACCGATCTTCAGAGTTGATTTTTCGAGATTCATTTCTTTCTCCTTTTAAGCGTTATGATCGCCGCTGCATCCGATCCGATGATCTTTAACGCTTTGCCCGGCTTTCCGGACGGGCGCCCTGTCAAGCGCGATTTCTTTGCATTATCCGTTATATTAAGATCGCGCCGTCTCTTACGGAAATATCGCGGCTTTGAAGTATCCTGTTCGACGATACCCCGAGCTTTACCGTATAGTCGCAGTCGAACACGCCGTAATGAAGATCAGCGTCGTAAAACGAGAACGCTTCGGTATCGAGCGTTATTTTTTCGCGCTTCGTCTCGCCCGGGCAAAGAAACGTCTTTTTATAAGCTTTGAGCTCCGATATCGGGCGCACGACGCCGCAATTCCTGCCTTCAAGATATATCTGTACGACCTCGGCGCCTTTATATTTGCCTTTGTTTGTTATGTCGTATTCGACGGAGAGAACTCCGTTTTCCGCCGAGAATTCCGTATTTTCTACCGAAAATTCCGTATACGAAAGACCGAAACCGAATTCGAAAAGCGGCATACCGTCGTTTTCGTTATAGTGATAGCCTCTGCCGCTCGGCTTGTACGAGTAGCAAAGCGGAAGCTGACCGACCGATTTCGGCATCGAAACGGGCAGCTTTCCGGACGGATTGACGGTCCCGAAGACGGTCTCCCATATCGCCTGCGCCCCCTGCTCGCCGGGATACCACGCCTCGAGAACTGCGGGGACGTTTTCGATCCATCCGGTCATATCTATCGGCGCGCCGTTTTGCAGTATCACGGCGGAGCTGCGGTTCGCTCTGACCATAGCGGTTATCGCCGATTCCTGATCGGCGCCTTCCGCCGCTTTCGCGAGTTCGACCGCCATGCCGCCCGACCGGGCCGCCTCGTAAACGCGTTTTTCGCGCGTAAGCCGTATATTGCATCTGTCTCTGCCCTCGCCCTCGAGTATTTTCGTAAAATACAGGCAGATATCGCAGTCCGGCGCGAGCGTTTCGATCTCGTCGTCGCCGCCGGTGACGATTTTGACTTTATCTTTGAAAAATTCGCGCAGATACGACAGGGGAGTGTGAGCGTCGTCCGCTCTCCAGCCCTGATAAGGCCCAGAATAATTGTCGCCTATCGGCACCCCGTAAGCGCCCTGACCGAAAACGCCTACCGATCTTATCTTCGACGCGTCAAACGGTAAAACGCCCTCGTTTTTAAGCAGGACCGTACATTCGCGCGCGGCTTTGAGAGCCGCTTCTTTATGTTTTTCACAGCGGACCAGTGAATCTATCGTCTCTTCGTTCACGTACGGATCGTCGTAAAGACCGATCGCTATCTTAGTTTTTATCACGCGGTAAGCGGCTCGGTCGATATCCTCCTCCGTCAGATACCCGAGATCCAGAGCCTCTTTTATCTCGTTTTCACAGCTGTTCGGCAAAGGCGCGTCAAGCCCGGCTTTTATGCAAAGCGCGACGGCTTTTACCGCGCTGTCTGTAACGTGATGAGCGCCGCAGACGTCCGGCACGCCGTTGTAGTCGGATACGACGAAGCCGTCGAAGCCCCATTCGCCTCTCAGTATATCGGTCAGAAGCCGTCTGCTGCAGGAGCAGGGCACGCCGTCGACGGCGTTGTACGCCGCCATTACCGACATCGCGCCGCCCTTTTCGATACAGCGCCTGAAAGGCGGCAGGAATACTTCGTATAAGGTCCTTTGCGACGAATGCGATTCGTTTGAATCGCGGCCGCCGTCGGCGTAGTTGTCGACGAAATGCTTCGGTGTGGCTATCACGCCGTTGTTCTGAAATCCGCGGCACATCGCCTCGCCCATATCGGAGCAGAGAAGCACGTCTTCGCCGAACGTCTCCATGGTCCTGCCCCAGCGGCAGTCGCGCGAAACGTTCACCACGGGCGCGAACACCTGCCTTACGCCCGCCGCGGC
>CACYEW010000353.1 GCA_902773455.1 uncultured Ruminococcus sp. | reverse complement strand
TTGTATTCGAGCGTGAAATCAGCCGTGTTCTGCCCGGCGTCTTCATATTCGCCGCTGTGGAGCACGAGCCACTTGCCGATCACCGCCGACTTTCCGAGATCGACTTCAAGAGAGGCAAAGCCGTCTCTTACGGCGCCGCACCATTTCGTTCTGCAGCTGCCGTCGAGAGCGGCGGCGCCGGACTCGCTCGGATGTACGTTGTCGCTGTCTTTACACGGTTTGTTCAGCACGACGTTATTGCCGAAGCTTTCGTAGACCGCTCTGATCTCCGCGTCGGTTTTGCCTATCCTTACCGCCGCCTGATTGCCTTTTCTGTAAACGATATCGGCGCCTTCAAATCTTGAAAACACACCGTTTTTACTGCATATATCGGCGTAAACGCAGGCGATATCGCCCTCGCGATATTCTCCGCCGCCTTCGGCGCCGGTCACCGTCAGCTTATGCTTCGGCGCACCGGTATCATCTGCGACGTCGTATAACGGCGCGGCGGCTTTGACCGCGCGTACTTCTTCCGAAGCCGTTATCGCCAGAACGATTATGTTTTCATCCTTCGGCAGGGTGATATTGAGCGCCCCGTCCATATCCGCCTCGTACATAAATACGTTTGCGAATTTATAGAGTCTGTCACCGTCCTTATCATGCGTGTGCGAATAGCTCACCGCGACCGGTTCGCGCTTGATGAACGCGTGATCGCCGGAGCCTTCCTGATCCCAGCAGCCGATATTTTCGCTGAAATCGGGTATATTGAACGTGTATCTCGTTCTGCCCGCCTTGAATTCTGCCGTTCTGTCGCCGTCTGCGCTCGCGGCTATGATATAAGCCTTCTTCGTTTTGTTCGGCAGTCTGATCTTCTGGCCTTTGCAAACGAGGGCGTTTTTCTTTCCGGGCTTGCCCATGGTGAAGGGAATACCGCCGCATTCGACGTTTTTGTCGAACAGCTCTTCGGGGATCGCTATGCCCTTGCCGAATTCAGCCGCGCCGTAATCGAAGCGGCTCGTGGTCACGCGCTTGTTGTAATCGAGTCTGACCGGCTTGCAGAGCGGTTTTTCGACAGGGCTCTCCTTTATCTTTATCGAGAACGTCTTGACGGAATAAGGCGTCATATCGAAGAATACGGATCTGCCCTTCGACGCTGCTTTCGTTCCGTTCTCTTCGTAGCCGTTCGTCTCTTTCGCGTTGATGATGTCGGCGGCGAGCGTGAGTCTCACGTTCTTCTGATCGAAGCCCGACGTTTCCTGAACGCGGACGATCAGGCGGCTGCCTTTTTCTTCGCGCTTGATGCATCTGATGACGACGTTGCCGTTGTTGACGTTTGCAAACGAGAACGAGTCTCTTCTGCCCTTGTGCTTATCCGGCAGAAACGCGATAAGCGGACTGTTAAGACACGCGCCTTCCGAGACGGCGGCTTTTCTGTCGGCGCCGTGCGAGGTGAAGCCGTATCTGAATATATTCCTGCCGTGATCCTGCTTGTTCTGAGCCGAATCATATCTGAAATTGCCTTTCGGCGTATGTATGAGCGTGAGGCGGAGCGTATTGTCGTTCGGCTTTTCCATACCGTATTTGCAGTCGTTGAGTATCGAAACGCCGAATTTGCCGTCCGGCTCAGACATATCCGCCCACTGATGGACGAGGTGCTGGAAATACGGGAACGAATCGGTGCTGCCGCCGACGTCGCAGCCGAGGCCGAGATCGAACGTTGCGGTCGGATTTGAAACCGTGAGCGGGAAGCCCGCCGACAAAAGCGACCTGAAGCAGCGCCATTCGACGTCGTTATCCACGTTGACTCTGCCGCCATCTTTGACGAGCGATATCGTCTGCACGTATTCGGAGCCGTTCTCGCGCTTCGTTACGCGGAGCGCGACGAGCGCCGGGCCGTTTTCGGCGACTTCGACAGAGCAAACGCCGCCTACGTCTCTGAACGGCAGCTTCGTATCTTCGTATCTGATCTCCCACGACGGCCAGCGCGTGTTGTTGTCTTCTCTTATGCCGAGAGACGACGGAGCGGAGAGGAGCTCTCTCTGAAGCTTTTTATCATAGATCGAGCAGATATTGCCGTCGCCGTTGACGGTAACCCTGTAGCGTTCGTTTTCGATGCCGGAAAGCGAAGCGCGAAGTTCCGTCTTCATTTCGCAGGGAGTATCGGAGGGCACTATGTTGAACACGGTGAAGCTCACGGGCTTTACCTTTGCCGCGAATATAACGGATCTTACACCGTCTTTATCGGATATCTGAGAGGGTACCTCGGCTCCTTTCGCCGTGTAGACTCTCGCGCAGGTCACGCCGTCGGGCAAAGCGACGCGCACGGCGTCGGTGCGAGAAAACGAAACGGGGTTGTAAACGACCGCCGGAATGCCGGAAACGTCCGTGTCGAGCTTGGATGCTACGGCTCCTACCGAAGCGGTCAGCTCTTCTGCAAGTATGTTCTGAGCGATGACGTAATCGTTATACGAGAATTTATAAGCGTTCAGTATCGATGTCCCGGGCAGATCGTCGTGGAACTGATGCCATAAGAAGAGCTTCCAGGCGAAATCTATTCTGTCTTTCGGGTATTTCGTGCCGAGCCATTTTGCGGCGGAAGCGGCTCTTTCCGCGGCGTCCGCCAGCTGTTCGCTCTTTCTGTTCCAGCGTTTGTTTATCGCGTGCGAGGTCATCGCGCCGAAGCCGTGGGGGATAAGCAGATTGCCGCGGTACGTCGGCAGATTTTCGATCTGCTTCGGCGTGAGGCTGTTGAAGATCGCGTCGGTCGACGCGGCGACGACTTCGAAAGCCTGATCGGGACCGTTTGCGTCTACCGCTTCGTTCAGATATCTTGCAGATTCGTCCGTAGCCGATCCGCCGTAATCGCCGGTACCGAAATAGAGCATCTTCGACGGTACGCCCGCGTATTTTTCGTTATGCTCGATCATTTTCAGATATTCTTCTCTGTCGTGGATCGGGCGTTTTGCGGGGTCGTTTTCAAAGCGCATCGTATAGTCGCAGCAGAGGAAGGAGCCTATGACGTAATTGCCGTCGGGACCTACCCATTTGCCGAGGTCGACTCTCGCCGCGTCTTTATCGGGCATCGGGCGGGTTACGCTGCCGTCTTTGTTGATAATCGGCGAGCCCACGCCCCATACGAGCTTCTGGGTTGAAAAGCCGTTCAATCCCATATGCGCCGCGATTGAGGGCAGGGAATAGCGGAAGCCGAAACAGTCGGTCAGAAAGATATCCGTGCTTTTTTTGCCGAATTCGGATTCGAAAAAGCCGTTTCCGTAAAGTATCTGGCGCATGAAAGCCTCGGAGGAAGGAACGTTCGCGTCGCTTGCGTCCCACTGACTGCCGGCGACGTTCCAGCGACCCTCCTTTACGTATTCTTTGAGTTTTTCGTAGAGGTCGGGATAGTACTCCTTCGCGAGCTTGTAACGGAAAGCTCCCTCAAAGTTCATTACGTAGTTCGGATATTTTTCAAACAGCTCAAAGTTGTTTTTGAGCGTGTTTTTTACGCAGTCTCTTATCGTATCCTGGATCGTCCAGTTCCACTGGGTATCGAGGTGAGCGTTCGAGACGACGTAAAGTTTCTTTTTTCTTTTCATACAGAGCTCCTTTCAAAGTCCTTGATTTCTATTTTACCACTTGTTTTTAAGAATATCAAGTCCTTTTTTATTATTTATTCATTATTTCTCGCATTACGGCGCTTCAAAACCGTACCGATATCGGCGATGCGAAAAAACGACGGATTTTTTACGTTTTTTAACAAAATCACGTTGACAAAAAAAGCGGTCTTATGCTATTATATACCCGAACGGAGAAAGATCCGCAAACGTAAATAAAGAAAGGCATATATTATGGAAAGACTTGTCGGTACAATTTCAAGAGGAATAAGAGCGCCGATCATAAGGCAGGGCGACGATATCGCGGCGATAGTCACGTCGTCGGTGCTCGCGGCGGCGAAAGGCGAAGGCTTCGAGCTTCGCGACCGCGACGTAATAGCCGTCACAGAGGCGGTCGTAGGCCGCGCTCAGGGCAACTACGCGTCTACCGCACAGATAGCGGCTGACGTTGCCGCCAAATTCCCGGAGGGACATATCGGTCTCATTTTCCCGATACTTTCAAGAAACCGCTTCGCGATCTGCCTGCGCGGCATAGCTAAAGGCGTTAAAAAGATAACGCTGATGCTTTCGTATCCGTCCGACGAGGTCGGCAATCACCTTTTCGACGACGAAACGCTTGACGAGGCTGACGTCGATCCGTACAGAGACGTGCTTGACGAGAAAAAATACAGAGAGCTTTTCGGCTACGTCAAACACCCGTTCACCGGCGTCGACTATGTTGAATATTACAAACAGCTTATCAATGAAAGCGGAGCGGAATGCGAGGTCATTTTCGCAAACGACTGCCGCGCCATACTCGATTACGATAAAAACGTGATCAACTGCGACATCCACACGAGACGCAGAACGAAGAAAAAACTGATCAAGGCGGGAGCCGAAAAGGTCGTCGGTCTCGACGAGATACTTACCGCGTCTGTAAACGGCTCCGGATATAACGAAAATTACGGTCTGCTCGGCTCGAACAAAGCGACGGAAGACACGGTCAAGCTCTTCCCGCGTGACTGTATGCCGATAGTGCTCCGCGTTCAGAGAGAGATCCTCGAAGCGACCGGTAAACACGTCGAGGTCATGGTCTACGGCGACGGCGCCTTCAAGGATCCCGTCGGCAAGATCTGGGAGCTTGCGGACCCGGTCGTATCTCCGGCGTATACGCCCGGACTCGAAGGTCAGCCGAACGAAGTAAAGCTCAAATACCTCGCCGATAACGATTTCGCGCATCTGAAAGGCGAAGAACTCAAAAACGCAATAGCCGAGTATATCAAAAAGAAAGATTCCGACCTCGTCGGCAAAATGGTATCTCAGGGAACTACTCCGCGCCGCCTGACCGATCTGATCGGTTCGCTCTGCGACCTCACCTCAGGCTCCGGCGACAAAGGCACGCCCATAATCCTCGTTCAGGGTTATTTTGATAACATGACCGCGGAATGATATCCGTTCGCGAAGGCTCATAACGGCGTCCGATAAATCAAAAAACCGTGTACCTGTCGGGTACACGGTCGTTTTTTTATTTTCAGAATTGTACCGTTTCGGGAGCGTCTGTGAACGAGGAGAATACGGCGGTCGCGTTTTTGCAGTAGAAAACTTCCGTATTGCCGTCGTTTTCGTCGTACATACCGCGCAGATCCGGATAAGCGTCGAGCATCGACTTTTTCGCTTCGACCCGTTCGTCCTCGACAAGCTCGCAGGCGAGGCGGAGCCATCTGCCGTCTTTGAAAGCGCATATCTCGGCTTTCGGATTTTTATGAAGCTGTTTTGAAACGTCCTTTTTCTTGCCGGTCTGGATGTAAAGCTTTCCGTCGAATATGTTTACGGTGCCGAACGGTCTGACTCTGGGCTGACCTTCGTCGTCGGTAGCGAGGAAATAAGTTCCGGCGCTTTTCAAAAAATCGTATACCTTTTGCATATTTTTTCTCATCTTTCTTTTTATTCTGCCGGATAAGTCAAGCTCGCATACGAACTTCTCCGGTTCTTTTTTATAGTAGTCCTGATGGTATTCCTCCGCCGGATAAAAGGCACGAAACGCCTCCACCGCGACCGTGCCGCGGCATCCGAGCGCCGCGACCGCCGCCTCGGCTTCCTTCTTTTCATCCCCGCCCGTATAATAAACGGCGAGCGTGTAGGATCTGCCGCGGTCTATGAACTGACCGTCGCCGTCCGATATATCGACGTTATCGAAAAATACGTCGAGCAGAGAAGAAAACGACGTTTTGCTTTCATCGTATTCTATTTTCACCGTCTCTCTGTGACCGGTCTTCTGCGCCTTGACGTCCTCGTAGCGGGGAGATATCTCGTCTCCTCCGCTGTATCCGCACGTGACCGACGAAACTCCGTCGATCTGCTCGAAGCAGGGCTGTATGCACCAGAAGCAGCCGCCTGCAAAATATGCGTATTTCATATTAAAACTCTCTTCTGCCCTCGAGAGCTCTCGCGAGCGTTTCGCTGTCGGCAAATTCGAGATCGGCGCCGACCGGTACGCCGTAAGCGAGTCTCGTGACCTTCACTCCGAGCGGCCGTATCAGTTTCGAAAGATATACCGCCGTCGTTTCGCCTTCGATATTCGGGCTCGTCGCGATTATGACCTCGGTCACCGTGCCGTCGGAAAGCCTCGTAACGAGTTCTTTTATATGAAGCTTGTCGGGCGTTATGCCGTTCATCGGCGATATAGCGCCGCCCAAAACGTGATAAAGCCCGTTGTACTCTTCGGCGCGTTCAAGCGCGGAGAGGGTACGCGTGTCTTCCACTACGCAGATCGTGTGCGGATCGCGGTTCGGATTCGAGCAGATCGCGCATACGTCCGTATCGGAGATATCGAAGCATACGGAGCAAAGCCTTACGTCCCGCTTTACGCTCATTATCGCGCGGCAAAACTCTTCGGCTTCCGCTTCGGACATATCGAGCACGCCGAAAGCCATACGCGCCGCGGACTTCGCGCCTACGCCCGGCAGACGTCTGAAGCATTCTATGAGCCTGGCGATCGGGAGTATATATTCCGACATATCAGAAAACTCCGGGTATGCCGAGCTGTGAAGAAAGTTTTTCTTTTTCTTCTTCGTTTGTCTTGGTGACCTTGCCGATGCCCTCGTTGACAGCCGCGGTGATCAGGTCGGTCAGCGTTTCGATATCGTCGGGATCCACGATCTCGGGCGCGATCTCGATCCCGAGGACCTTAAGGTCGCCTTTGATCTTCAGTTTTACGGCACCGCCGCCGGCGGCTACGTCGTATTCGCGCTCGTTCAGCTCCGCTTCGAGCGCCGCCATATCTTCCTGCAGTTTCTGCGCCTGACGGATCATCGCGTTCATATTCTGCGGACCGCCGCCCACGCCTTTCGGTAATTTAGCTTTCATTGTTCCCTCCATTGTCTTCATTAGCCGCTTCGATCACCTCGTCGATCAGAACGAATTCGCTTTCGGTCTTTACAGGTTCGAGTTTTATCGTGCGGCCGTCGTATTTATCCGTCACGGACATGACGGTAACGTCGATCAGTTCTTTCGCTCCCTCCGCAAGAGAAAGAGCAAAGTTGTTGTCGAATAATATCCGCAGCGTGCCGTCGCTGCATTCGTACGCCTTCGCCGCCGCCATGTAAGCCGAGCACGATCTGTCTTTGGCTTTCATTTTCGATACGACGTCGGCAAAGCCGCGGAATATCTTCATCGTTTTCTGCTCTTTTTCAGGTTCCGGAGCCGCGTTTTCGGATACGGGCTCAGGTTCGTTTTTCGCTATGCTTTCAAGAAACGTTTCATCCGTTGCCGCGGCTTTTCTTACCGTACCGAGCGAAACGCCGTCTTCAAGCGCCGCAACGCGGCTTTGAAGCGACTCATACGAAGAATCGAGCCGTTCGTCGCATATTTTGAGCATAGACAGGTCTGCGATCATCTGCTTCTGCTCCGGCAGGCGCTGCATAAGATAAAGCGCGTCGTTCATTATTTTTACGGCGGAAAGCAGTTTTTCTTTGCTGAATCTGCCTATGATCGAGGAAAGACGCTTCGCCTGAGAAGGCGTCGCGCTTACGTACGAATAAGACCCCGTCGTTTTTATCACGAGCATATCGCGGTAGACCGATATCAGACCGAGCCACATAACGGAAACGTCGTTCACCTGAGAATACGCCTCCTGCAAAGCGGCAAACGTTCTGCCGTAATCGCGTGAAGAAGCGGCGTCGGCTATCGAAATCAGAGTATCGTAACGGCTCGTGCCGAGCAGATGAGAAACGGTCTTTTCGTCAAGCTTCAGACCCGACGCGGCGCACAGCTCGAGATATCCGAGCGCGTCGCGGAGCGCGCCGGAAGCCTCCTTCGCCATTACGTACAGAGCGTCGTCGTCGCAGTCGATATGCTCGCAGTCCGCGACGTATCTGAGCCTTTTGACGATATCGCTCATTTCGAGCTTTTCAAAGTCGAATCGCTGGCAGCGCGAAACTATCGTAGCGGGCAGCTTGTGAAGCTCGGTCGTAGCGAGTATGAACATTACGTGAGCGGGCGGTTCTTCGAGAGTTTTGAGCAGAGCGTTGAAGGCGGCGTTCGAGAGCATATGCACCTCGTCGATTATATAAACGCGCGTCTTAAGCTCCGCCGGAGTGTACGTCACCTGCTCGATCATATCTCTGATGTCGTTCACGCCGTTGTTGGAAGCGGCGTCCATCTCGACGATATCGAGAGTCAGCCCCGAATCTATCGCGCGGCAGTTTTCGCATTCGCCGCATGGATCTCCGTCGACCGGATGAAGACAGTTGACGGCTTTGGCAAGTATCTTGGCGCATGTGGTCTTGCCCGATCCGCGCATACCGCAGAACAGATAAGCGTGCGAAACCTTGCCTGATTTGACCTGACCGCGCAGGACCGTCGTTACCGTATCACGTCCGACGACGTCGGAAAAGACCTGCGGTCTGTATTTTCTGTAAAACGCCTGATGCAAAACCCCGTGTTCCTCCCTCGTATGATAAAGGCAAGCTGCGAAATGAGACCATACACCGTAAATTCGAACGTGCGACCGTCCGCGTTGACCGCAGCCCGTACTCGCGGCAGGCACCCTTCCGGCACACCGGGATGACCGCTTAATGCTGCTTGGTTCCCCACCTGACATGGTTCGCGGGTCCCGGTTGCGAAAGGACCAACCGGTCAACATACGGGTTATGCGGCACAGTCCGAACGGAGCAGCCCTTATAAACGGTAACACCCCTGCTTAGCGGAATGCAGGTACAAGGAACCGCTGCCTCCCCGGCTGTATGGCCTGATTTCACAGCTTGCCGACGTAAAGATTATACCATAAAAAAATAAAAATTCAATAGTTTTTTTATAAAATTTGCGTTCACAGATCAAATACTTTTTCCGCTTTCGTCAATACGCTTTGGCAAATAACGCTTTTTGCAGCGTATTTCAAAGTTGAAAACGGCAAAAATCGAAGAAAATCAAAGAAAATCGAAGAAAAGTGCGGTATAAATCAAAAAAATTGAAAAAAGCTATTGACAAAACGGTTTTTATGTGATATACTCTTGCCGTTATCGAACGATATATCATTTATACGGAGGAAAACATAAATGTCCACTTACATGGCAAAGAAAGAAAATGTTGACCGCAAATGGTATGTTATAGACGCTGCAGGCGTTCCGCTCGGAAGAACGGCCGTCAAAGCGGCTTCCATACTCCGCGGCAAGCACAAACCCGAATTCACGCCCCACGTAGACTGCGGCGATTTCGTTATCATCATCAACGCGAGCAAAGCGGTCCTCACGGGCAAAAAACCGACTCAGAAGTATTACTATCATCACAGCGGCTACGTCGGCGGTCTCAAAGCCGTACAGTACAAGAAGATCATGGCTGAAAGACCCGAATTCGCGATGACCAAAGCCGTCAGAGGTATGCTTCCGCACAACTCCATCGGCGACAAAGCCATCACGAGACTCAAGGTATACGCGGGCGAACAGCACAAACAGGCTGCCCAGAAGCCCGAGACCTTAGCTTGATTCTGACAGGAGGTAAATGAAATGTTTAACGAAGCTCAGCCCTACTTCTACGGCACAGGCAGAAGAAAAAAATCGATAGCCCGCGTTCGTCTCGTTCCCGGTACCGGCGCGATCACGATCAATAAGAGAGATATCGACGATTACTTCGGACTTGAAACTCTTAAGCTCATCGTAAACCAGCCCTTCGGCGTTACCGAAACGGCAGGCAAATTCGATATAATCTGCTCCGTCAAAGGCGGCGGCATCTCCGGCCAGGCAGGCGCCATCCGTCACGGCGTAGCGCGCGCTCTTCTCAAAGCGGACCCCGAATACCGTGTTGCTCTCAAAAAAGCAGGT
>CACYEW010000352.1 GCA_902773455.1 uncultured Ruminococcus sp. | reverse complement strand
CTGAAGGCTTCTGAAAAATCGTTCTCGCCGGATTCGAACGTCTGCACCTCGTCCCACTCGTCGTTTTTGACGGTGAAGTGATATTTGTTCTTTTCGTAAATGCACTCGATATACGCGTCGTTATCGAACTTGCACGAAAAGACGTCTCTGCCGTGCGGATTTTTGATGTAAGGTCTTACGCCCGTGCCGCGGAGCACGCTCTTTATCTCTTTGTTATGCGATACGTGCAGGTATCTGATCTTGAAAAACAGCTCGTCAGTAAGAGAAGTCATAAGATATATAACGAGTATCACGTATACGAGCGAAGCCGGATCGAAGCCGACCTTCTTTACCCGTATGACGAGAAGCACCGTGACGAGAGCCGAAAGCGCCAGATACAGAAAAACGCTTACGAATTTGTAAACCAGCTTCGCCGTTTTTCTCTTTTTGATTATCCTTGCGAAAAGGTCGTATAAGTATCTCATTTCATCACCTATTTTTTTCTTATATTTCCGTCGCCGTCTATTTTAACAGCCGGCGATATCGAGATCATGTAATCGAGCACCGTTTTGTATTCGTCGCCGCGGCAGAGCCAAACGTGATTGACGTCCTGCATGCAGGGAATGAATTTCGCGCTGACCGTAAGATCGGAAGGGTCTATCTTCACCTCGATCACGCCGGTCTTTACCATCGGATTTTCAAATAAGAAATTACCGAGATTGTAGGCGATCATTTTGCCCTTGTAAAACTCTATGCCCTGAAGCTGATGCGCGTGAGCGCCGACGATGAGATCGGCTCCGCAGTCGATATATTCGTGACCCTGCGATCTTATGATATCTTCTATTTTATAAGAATTTTCTTTGCCCCAGTGCGGATAAACGATGACGAAATCGGACTCGGCTTTCGCTTTTGCGACCGCGATCTTCATATTCCCCGAGTCGTACATACCGAAAACGCCCGGCACGTTTTCTTCGGCTATCGGCGTTATGTAGTGCTTTTCGGCGCGGGAGCCGCAGATTATCGCTATCTTTCTGCCGTTTATCACGTAGAAGAAAGGCTCGGACGCCTCGGCGAGGTTTTTGCCCGCTCCGGCGAAATCCATACCGTAGTCGATCATCGTCTGTATCGTGTCGAGAAACGCGTCGAGCCCGTAATCGTAAACGTGATTGTTCGCAAGGCTTACGAAATCGACGCCCATCTTCTCGTAAAGACCGACGTTTTCGGGCTTTCCTCTGTAAGTGTAATACTTATCGAGCTTTTTGCCGCGGTTCGAGGCCGCGAATTCGTGATTGGCGATCGTTACGTCGGAGCTTTTCAGCAGATCTATAAGCTCCTGCGAGATTATGGAATTGATATTGCTCCCGTATTTTACGTAACGCTTCATTACCGCGACGGAATCGTCGAGGCTGATATCGCCGCAGAAAATGAGATCTATGAAGCCCGGGTCGGACGCGTCGACGGCTCTGTATTTGAGTATGTCGCCTCTGCCCGTATATTCGTCGTAAAGCACGTAAATGCTTTTGCCGACGAGTCTGTACCACGTATCGGGGCTGTATTTGCCGTTCGATACGGCGCTTTTTACCGATTTTACGACGTCGGAGCCGTAATTGTCGGATATGAAACGAAGAAAATCCGCGTCCTTATGCGCCTTTTCGTAAGAGGTCAGACCGGGATCCTCCGGCTCCTCCGTATCGGGCGGATCGGTCGCCGGCGGTTCGGTCGTCGGCGCTTCAGTGGCAGGCTCGGTGACCGTTTCGGTCGTCAGCGGTTCGGTCTGCGCTTCGGTCGTTACAGGTACGGCGGTCTCTTCGGTGATCTCGGGTATGGTATCGACGGGCGCCTGCGTCCCGGGTTCGGTCTGCGGCGGCTCGGTCGCCGCGGCCTCTGTCGCTTCTGCTTCGGTCGTTACCGGAGCCGACGTCTGAGCGCAGCCCGTTAAAAACAGCAAAACCGCGAAAAACAGCGCCGTGAATTTCAAAAATCTCATAAGCTTAAAACCTGAACCTGAATTTTTTCGTTTCTTCTTTTTTATCGCCGTTTTGCTCTTTATCGCCGCTTCGCTCTTCGGCGGCAGTCTCTTCCGCGTTTACGGCGCCGGCGCTTACGGGACCGTCTTCGCCCCCGGTCACGCGCTTTATGAAATCGCCGTATCTTTTTCTCGTGTGAGGCAGCGAAGAGAAGAGCAGAAATATCACCGCGGCGCCCGAAAGGATAAGTATGAGCGGCACGGTCTTGTCTTCCGCCGAAGCGAAATATTTGAAGCATACGGTGTAATATATCAAAAAAACGAAGAACGTAAAAATATAATCGGGCAGGCTTTTCGTATATATACCCTTTATCGCGGAGCCTTTCCCGTCTTCGATTATCGTGCCGCGGAAAACGCTTGCGAACGGGTCGTAAGCGCTTTTCGGTTTTCTGACTATCTTTATCTTATCGCCCTTGCGCGACGATTGGAACACCCAGTCGTTTTGCTCGTCGGCGCCGGCAAATCTCGCTTCCGAGGTCAGATCGTCGAAACGGGCTGTCAGCGTTTCTTTATCGAAATTGCTTTTGAAAATCATAATTCCCTCCGTACCGTATATATAATACAAAAGAAACGCCGTTTTGTCAATATAAGTATCAAAAAACACTTGATTTTTTTGAAGTTTACTGATATAATCATAATGAAAAGAAATATGAAAGGAATTGTTATGAAAAGGATTATTTCTTTACTGTTTGCGCTTCTTATGGCGGTCTCGTGCGCCGTTATGGCGGGCTGCGCTGAAAAAGATCCGGCTCCCAAGCCGGGCGATTCCGCCGTCGTGACTTCGGCAGAGACCGAAGCGGCGACCGAAACGGTTACCGAAGCCGTGCCGGATCTTCCCGAGATCACGTTCCCGAATTCCGATCCGTTCGTCGTGCTTCTGCAGGGCGCCATGTCGGAAGATTTCTATACAGAGGATCACGATACGGGCGATACGCTCCACGACGCGATCAGACTCAGGAACAGCAACGTTGCCGACAAATATCAGATCGAATTCGATATCCAGTACGACGAATGGAACGTCGTGAACGACAGGATCAAGACCAGCGTCAACAGCGGTACGCATGAATACGATCTCTGCTTCGTACATATGGTGTCGGGCGCGGCTCTCGCGCAGAGCAACATCGTCCTTCCGTTTGAAAAGCTCGAATACGTCGATCTTTCAAAGCCGTGGTGGGACAAAGCGATCAAAAACGGATTCTCGATAGAGAACAACATGATGATGGTCAACGGCGATATCAGCCCGATGAGCTTCAGCATCACGTCCTGCCTGTATTTCAACAAAAAACTCTTTGACGATTACGATATGGATTATCCGTATCAGCTCGTCATCGACAAAAAATGGACTCTCGACAAGCTTTACGAAATGACCAAGGATATGACGATACCGGACGGCGACGGCAAGATCGACGCGCTCAACGGCAAGAACCAGTTCGGACTCGCCTCGTGGTTTCTCGATATCCCGTACAGCTTCTATTACGGAGCGGGCGGTATGATGATCACGAAAGATCCCGACAGCGATATGCCGCTCTACACGCTGCCGCAGAACGTGGAACGCGATACCGCGATCTACAACAAGATCTATGACGTTATCATCAAAAACCAGGCGTATTTTGAAACGGACCCAACGACGGCGAACTTCCCGAACGTGGCGAAGGTCTTTGCCGAAGGCAGAGCGCTGTTCTACGACGCAAAGCTTTCAAGCTCCGAGGATCTGCGCGATATGGATAACGAATTCGGCATACTTCCGATCCCGAAATTCAATGAAGCTCAGGATGATTACTATTCGTTCGTGAACGGCGCGTCGAGCATGGTATGCGTGCCTACGACCTGCAGTACTCCCGAAATGCGCGAACGCACCTCGATAATCATCGAAGCTCTCGCGTACGAATCGTACAAGATCGTTACCCCGGCGCTTATCGAAACGTATCTGAAACGCAAGGTCACGCGTGACGCCGACTCGCAGGAAATGATCGATTACATCATCAGAAACCGCGTGTTCGATATGGCGTACATCAATATGTACGACGGCGTCGGCTCATACGTCAAGAACCTGCTTGAAAAGAAGAGCACGAACGTTTCCTCCGAAATCAATAAATATAAGACAAAGGTACCGAAACAGATAGACAAAATAATCAAAGCGTTCGAAAAGAGCCTCAAAGAGGACTGATTTATAATATCCGAAAAAGCCGTTGGCTGATTCGGCGCGGCGTGATAAGGAAGAATTATGTATAAACTTTGCCGCGCCGAAAATGAAGACGCCCGCAAGCGGGCTGATGAAGAAATGAAGACGCTTCGCTAATGAAGAAAT
>CACYEW010000351.1 GCA_902773455.1 uncultured Ruminococcus sp. | reverse complement strand
TATTGAAAAACCGGCGTTATTAAGGTATAATTAAGAAAAAACCACGAGGTGACGATATGAAATTCAAGGACATGCCGTACGAAAGGCCCGACGCGGACGCGTTGAAAAAGGGTTTCGCCGATTTTACCGGGGCGTTCAAAGCCGCCGCTTCTTTTGAAGAAGCAGACAAGATATTTCTGCAGTGCGACGCTTTTCAGCGCCATATAAACACGCTTTCGAATCTCGTTTCCGTCCGTCATTCGATAGACACGCGCGACGAATATTACGATAAAGAGACGGAATTCTGGAACGCGCTTCTGCCCGAGCTTGCCGAATACGAGCAGAACTGGACTCTTGCGACGCTCGAATCGCCTTTCAGAGCCGATTTTGCGAAAAAATACGGCGATCTTATGTTTATAAACGCCGAGATCGCGCTCAAAACGTTTTCTCCGGAGATAATACCCGAGCTTCAGAGGGAAAACGAGCTGACCGTAAAATACGGCAAGCTTATCGCCTCGGCGCAGATCCCTTTCCGGGGCGGCGTATATACGATCTCTCAGCTGGCTCCTTTCAAGACCTCGCCCGACGACGAAATAAGAAACGCGGCGTGGAAAGCCGACGGCGGCTGGTATTCAGAGCACGGAGCGGAGCTTGACGGAATATACGACGAGCTGACGCACCTGCGCGATCAAATGGGCAAAAAGCTCGGATACGGCGGCTATAAAAAGCTCGGTTATTACAGGATGGGCAGAAACTGCTACGGCGAAGAGGACGTGAAGAAATTCAGAGAAGCCGTACGCAAATATCTCGTGCCGGTAGCCGACAGAACGTACAGAGAACAGGCGAAGCGGCTCGGCGTGCCTTATCCGCTTTCGTTTGCCGACGCGGCTCTCTCTTTCCGCTCGGGAAACCCGAGACCGATGGGGACGGCGGACGATACCGTCGCCGCCGGAAAAAAGTTTTACGACGAACTGTCGCCCGAAACGTCGGAATTCTTCCGCATGATGCTCGATAACGGCCTTATGGATCTGCTCTCGACCGAGGGCAAAGAGGGCGGCGGATACTGTACGGACTTCGGCGATTACGGCGTTCCGTTCATTTTCGCGAACTTCAACGGCACGCAGGGCGACGTTGAGGTCGTAACTCACGAAGCGGGTCACGCTTTCGCCGCTTACACCAACCGCGACAGGATCCCGTATTCGTATATGTGGCCCGGCATGGAGGCTTGCGAGGTACACTCGATGTCGATGGAATTCATCGCCTGGCCGTGGGCGGAAGACTTTTTCGGCGCCGACGCCGACAAGTACCGCTATTCTCATCTCGCCGCGGCGCTGCAGTTCATCCCCTACGGTACGATGGTCGACCATTTTCAGCATATCGTCTATGAAAACCCCGACATGAGCCCGGAAGAACGTCATTCGGTATGGAAAAAGCTCCTCGGCGAATATATGCCGTGGCTCCGTCTCGACGGCGTGATACCGTTTTATTCGGAAGGCAAAGGCTGGCAGAGACAGTCGCACATCTACGGCGCCCCGTTTTACTATATCGACTACTGCCTCGCGCAGACCGTTTCGCTTCAGATCTGGGCTATGAGCCGCGAAGATTTCGGCGGCGCCTGGGATCACTATATGGCATACACGAGGCAGGGCGGAAGCAGGGTCTTCACCGAGCTGCTTGATAACGCCGGGCTTCAGAGTCCGTTTGACGAAAAGTGCCTCCGCTCCGTTTGCGAAAAGGCGGTCCAATGGCTCGACAGCTTCGACGTATCAAAGCTTGACGGCTGACGGTAATGCGTCATCGGCGTGCGATTTCTGTCAAAAACCGCGCGCCGATTTTTGCCGAAAAATGAATTTTGCCGTTTTTTCGACCTAAATATTGAATATTTTTTGTATTTTTCTTAAAAAAGTATTGACAATTCCTGATCGTTATGATAGAATATCCGCGTAAACGATCAAACGTATATGCGGAGGCAATCATGAAAAAGATCTTATCGGCACTTATTATCGTGACGGTCGTCTTCACGGCTCTTTCGCTTTTGTACGTATCTGCAAACGAAGGGACCGCGACCGTCATAACGACGGGAAACGTCGCGGCAGGCAATCCCGGAGCGGGAGACGCCGCCGTGGTCGGCGCGGCGACGGTCGGCTGTATAGCTCTTGCGGGTCTGGTCGCCGCAAAGAAAAAGAAATAAAACGGTTTTCTGAAACAACCGGCGAAAAATCTGCATAATTCCGTTATTATCCATACAAAAAACTGCCTGACCGGCGGATCGTGATCCGGAGGTCAGGCAGTCGTTTGTTTATTGTCCGTCTTCGTTTAATCCGAGGACCTTGTTGAGATACGCGAGCTTTGCGCAGACGCAGATCACGCGGATCGCGGGGCTGAGCTCCTCTATCGGCGGGTACGTGGGGGCGAGACGCAGGTTTCTGTCTCTCGGATCTTTGCCGTACGGGAAAGTGGCGCCGGCTTTCGTTATCGTCACGCCCGCGTCTGTGACGAGCTTATACGTCGCTTTCGCGGTACCGTCGGGAAGATCGAGCGATATGAAATATCCGCCCTTCGGCTTCGTCCATTCCGCGATGCCCGCCGGGGCGAGCTCCTCGTCGAGCGTGCGGAGCACGCATTCAAAACGAGGCTTGAGATATCTGCCGTGGAGCTTCATATGGTCGTGTATGCCCTCGGCGTTCGTGAAATATCTGACGTGGCGGAGCTGGTTTATCTTATCGGGACCTATCGTCTGCACTTCTATGATCTTTTTCGTCGCCTCCAGATTAGCGTCGCTCATTGCCATAAGCGCAACGCCCGCGCCGGGGAACGATATCTTCGAGGTGGAAAAGAAGTAGTAAAGCTGATTTTCGAATTCCGTGCCGTGCATAAGCTCGAAGATGTTGAGCAGCTCGTCGGGCTCGTCGGCGATATCGTGCACGGCGTACGCGTTATCCCAGAAGATCCTGAAATCGGGCGCGGCGCACTTCAGACGGGCGAACCGCCTCACGGTATCGTCCGAGTACGTTATGCCCTGGGGGTTCGAATACTTCGGCACGCACCAGATGCCCTTTATGCTGTCGTCGCTTGCGACGAGGCGCTCGACCGTATCCATATCCGGACCGGTCGGCGTCATATCGACGGTTATCATTTCGATGCCGAGCGATTCGCAGATGTGAAAATGCCTGTCGTAACCGGGAGCGGGGCAGAGGAATTTCACCTTATCGAGCTTGCCCCACGGCTTCGGCGAGCCGACGACGCCGAAAAGCATGGCGCGGACCACCGCGTCGTACATCATATTCAGCGACGAGTTGCCACCAAGAATTATATTTTTCGCCGGGATATCGAGCAGAGAGGAGAAGAGCTCCCTTGCCTCGGACAATCCGAAAAGCTGCCCGTAGTTGCGGCAGTCGGTACCGTCTTCGGCTTTGCACGACGCGCTGTCGTGCAGAACGCGCAGAAGCGACTCCGTCAGATCGAGCTGTATATTGCTCGGCTTGCCGCGGGACATATCGAGATTCAGTCCGAGCGACTTTATTCTTTCGTATTCGGTTAAAAGCGCCGAACGCTCGGCTTCGAGCTCGGCTTTAGTCATTTCTTCGTATTTTTTGCTCATGGCCGTTTCCTTGAGTATAGTCGTTTGTGAAATATCTGAGCCGCGGAAACTGCAAATTTTCCGCAGGCGACTTTTATTATAACTCTTATTTTGCAATATTGCAATAGGTAAATTGAAATTTTTCGCCGAAAAATCGTTTTATCGCGGTCATTTTTCCGGTTTTTTGCGATTTTTTTATCCGGATATGCAAAAAATCTCGGATATTTCAAAAAACCGTATTGACATTTTGATTTTATAAATGTATAATTGAAACATCAATCCCCCGATTATGCGGCAGGGAGCGGATTTTTCACCGCAGAACGCCGCAAAATGAAAGTTTGCAACGGTAATTTCCGCATTTGCGGTATTATAAATCATTTTGAAAAGGAAAGAAAAACAATGAAAAAGATCCTGTCATCGGTACTGTGCGCCGTTCTGATCGCTGCGACCGTGTTCGCGTTCTCGTCCTGCAACGGCGGCGGTGCGAAATACAAAATAGGTATATGCCAGCTTATCAAGCACGACGCGCTCGACGCGGCGACGAAAGGCTTCAAAGACGCCGTGATCGCGGCTCTCGGAGAAGAAAACGTATATTTTGATTACAAGGAAGCCGCCGGTAAATCGGAAGACTGCCCGACGATAATCGATATGTTCGTATCGAAGAAATACGATCTTATAATGGCTAACGCAACGCCCGCTCTGCAGGCGGCCGCCAACGGCACGCAGACGATACCCGTTCTCGGCACCTCGATCACCGAATACGGCGTGGCGCTCAGCATCAACAACTTCAACGGCGTTACGGGCATCAACGTGTCCGGCACCTCCGACCTGCCTCCGCTCGATACGCAGGCGCAGATGATGATAGATCTTTTCCCCGACGCGGGCAAATTCGGCCTGCTCTTCTGCTCTGCCGAGGCGAACTCCAAGTATCAGGTAGACGTCGTCAAAGCGTTTCTTGAAAGCAAGGGAAAGACGGCGACTCTGTTCCCGTTCTCCGACTCTAACGACATTCAGACGATAATGAACAAAGCGTGCGCCGAAAGCGACGTCATATTCGTACCGAGCGACAACACGGCGGCGGCGAGCGGCGAAATACTCAACACGATATCACGCGAGACCAAAACTCCGATATTCGCCGGCGAAGAGGGCATCTGCAAGAGCTGCGGAACGTTCACGCTTTCGATCAGCTACTACAGAATCGGTCAGAAGACCGGTGAAATGGCTGTCAAGATCCTCAGAGACGGCGCGGACGTCAGCAAAATGCCGATCGACTACGACGCAAACCCCGTAAAGAAATACAATAAAGACAATTGCGAATTCTTCGGCATAACCGTTCCCGAAGGCTATACGGTCATAGAATGACCCATCGAATAAATAAAGGAATCTAACGTTAAATGGCTTTTTTCAGCGCGCTGCCGGGAGCCGTTGCCCAGGGCTTGATCTGGGGCATAATGGCGATAGGCGTTTACATCACATATAAAATACTCGATATACCCGACCTTACGGTCGACGGCTCGCTCGTTACCGGGGCGTGCGTGGCGGCCGTGCTCATCGTGGCGGGCGTCAACGTATGGCTCGCGATGCTCGCGGCGGTCGCCGCGGGAATCATCGCCGGCCTTCTGACGGGCGTCTTCCATACCGTGCTCGGCATACCCGCGATACTCTCGGGAATACTTACGCAGCTCATACTGTGGTCGGTCAATCTCAAGATACTCGGCAAGGCGAACATAGGCGTCAGCTCGCGCGTTTACGCGGTCGCGCTCTCTTCGACCGATAAGGGTCAGGCGATACTCACGCTCGTGATATTCTGCGCCGTGCTTATCGCGCTTCTGTACTGCTTTTTCGGCACCGAATTCGGCGCCGCTATGCGTGCGACGGGCAATAACCCGAAAATGAGCCGTGCTCAGGGCATAAACACGGAGAAGTTCAAGGTCATCGG
>CACYEW010000350.1 GCA_902773455.1 uncultured Ruminococcus sp. | reverse complement strand
GTTTTACCGGTATCTGAAAAACGAAAAAGGAGAATTCATCGGCGAGATCGCGTATCATTACGACGAAAACATAGGCGGTCACCTTGCCGACGTGCTCATACTCGCAGAGTACAGAGGCAGAGGATACGGCGGCGAAGCGCTCGATCTGCTTTGCCTTGCCGCAAAAGAAAACGGCCTGACGGAGCTGTACGATACGATCGCCGCGGATAACCCCGCGAAAGCCGTGTTTTTCAAGCGCGGTTTTTCCCTGATAAGCCGAACGGACGAATACGTTCTGATAAGAAAAGAATTGTGACGCAAATGAAATCCGGAAGAAACAAGACAATAGATACGGCCGTCGACGAGGGCGCGGCGTATCTTGACAGATGCATTACCGTCGGGAAGCCCGCGTCTCTTGACGAAATACTCGATAAGACGATACGCGGAGACGCCTTCGACGTGCTCGGGAAGCTGCCCGAAAAGTTCGCAGATCTGCTGATCGTCGATCCGCCGTATAATCTCAACAAGGATTTTCACGGTTCAAAATTCAAAAAATCTCCCGACGCCGTTTACGAAGAGTATACCGAGTCGTGGGTAAACGCCGTGCTGCCCTGCCTGAAGGATACCGCTTCCGTATACGTATGCTGCGACTGGGCTTCGAGCCCCGTGATCGCAAACGTGCTGAAAAAGCATTTTCTGATACGGAACAGGATCACCTGGCAGCGCGAAAAAGGGCGCGGGGCCGAAAACAACTGGAAAAACGGTATGGAGGATATCTGGTACGCCACGGTTTCCGACTCGTTCAGATTCAACGCCGACGCCGTAAAGATAAGGCGCAGGGTAGTCGCGCCGTACAGGACCGACGGCAAGCCGAAGGACTGGGAGGAAACGGCGGAAGGCAGATTCAGAGACACCTTCCCTTCGAATTTCTGGGACGATATATCGATCCCCTACTGGTCGATGCCGGAGAACACGGCTCATCCGACGCAGAAGCCCGAAAAGCTGCTTGCGAAGCTGATACTCGCAAGCTCCGATCGTGGCGACGTGGTGCTCGATCCTTTTCTCGGGTCGGGTTCGACCTCCGTAACGGCGAAAAAACTCGGCAGACGGTACGTCGGGATAGAGATCAACGAACGGTACTGCGTTTGGGCCGAGCAAAGACTGGAAAACGCCGGTTCCGATCCTTCGGTGCAGGGCTACACGGACGGCGTGTTCTGGGAACGCAATACCTCCGCAGCTCAGAACAGAATAAAGCGGCGGTCAAAGTGAACGGATATCGGGTACCCGCAGAAAGCCTCCCGGCAAGGTCAGAAAGTATAAATTTATTTATGATAAAGAGGTAATCACTATGGCAAACAGCGAAAGAAGAACGGTAACAATATGCTTTATTGTGCTGGCGGCGGTCGTACTGATCGCGATAATCGCCGCGCTCACCGCTCCGAAGCGGACGGAACCGGCGCCGCTTTCGGAATACTGGGCGTCCGACTCGACGGTCGCCGAAAAACTCAGAAATTACGTGACCGGGGTAACGGATCCCTCCGACGCGGCGAACTTCGTTCCGGTAAAAGACCGCATCGCCGTGTTCGACATGGACGGCACGCTGACCTGCGAAACATACTATACTTACTATGACACGATGATGTTCATTGAATTCTGCCTCAACGATCACCCCGAGAGGGTATCGGACGAGCTGAAGCAGGTCGCCGCGTCGATAAAACCCGGTTACACCGCCGATGAAAATCTCGCGAGAAACTTTGCGAAAGCTTACGCAGGCATGACCGTGAACGAGCTTTACGATTACGCGGTGCAGTTCGGGCAGAAGAAGACCGAAAGCTTCAATAATATGAGATACATCGACAATTTCTATCTGCCGATGGTCGAGCTCGTGAAATATCTGTACGAAAACGAATTCACGATCTACGTCATAAGCGGCACGGAACGCACCACCACGCGCGCCATAATCGCGAACTCGCCGATCAGAGATTACGTAACGCCGAATCACGTTATAGGCACGGATTTTGAGGTCAAGCAGAAGGGACACGAGGAAGAGTCTTCGAATATGGATTTCAAATACGAAAACGGCGACGAGCTCGTTCTTACCGGCGGTTTCATACAGAAGAACCTCAACGCGAACAAATCTATCTACGTCGAGCGCGAGATCGGTCAGCGCCCCGTGCTCGCTTTCGGAAACAGCGGCAGCGATACGAGTATGATGAACTATACGATCGACGAAAGGAACAAATATCCCGCCGAGGCTTATATGATAGTCGCCGACGATAATGTGAGAGAATGGGGAGCGCAGGACTTTGCGAAAAAATCTCTCGAATATTCCGCCAAAGGCTACACGCCCGTCTCGATGAAAAACGACTTTGCGAAGATCTACGAAGACGGCATAACGAAAGCCGCGGAGCAGTACCGTCCGCGCGAAGCGGGAGCCGCGGCTGCAATAACGGATTCGTTCCGCATAGCTTCTTAAATATATCCGTAAATCAAAAACGCCTCAAGGGAGAGGCTGCGTAAGGAAGAAACAAACCCACTCTGACATCTTTCTATTATTGAAAGTGTCATAGTGGGTTATTCTCTTTCAGC
>CACYEW010000349.1 GCA_902773455.1 uncultured Ruminococcus sp. | reverse complement strand
GGATCCCGCTGATACCGGGCTTCAATACAGACGAAACAGATCAGGCAAATATCGGCAGGGAGCTGTTTCGGGCGGGCGTCAGATACGTTGATTTACTTCCGTTTCACCGGCTCGGCAGCGCGAAATACACGGCTATGGGCAAAGAATACGCCTACAAAAACACTTTGCCTCTTGAAAAAGACATAACGGAAAAAACAAAAGAATTACATAAAGATAATTTTATCGTCAATATCGAATAGGAGATCGCCATGAAAACAAAAGCAGCTGTATTCACGGGAGCCGAAAAACCGTTTGAAATCAGAGAATTCGAGATAACGAAAACGCCCTCCGGTTACGGTCAAAGCGAGCTGATCGCAAGCGGCGTTTGCGGTACGGATATCCATATCCATCGCGGAAAGCTTCAGGTATTTTCTCCAGCTATCATAGGTCACGAATTCGTCGGCAGACTTATCGACTGCGATGAAGCCGAAGCAGAGAAATACGGCTTAAAAAAAGGCGATACCGTTATTGCCGATATTGCCGTGCCGTGCGGCGAGTGTCCTCTTTGCAAAAGCGGCGACGACGCAAACTGCGTAAATCTGAAAACGACGAACGAAGTGAGCATAGAAGAAGCGCCCTATCTTTTCGGCGGTTACGCCGGGATAAATTATACTCCTCTTGCCAATCTTATAAAAGTCCCCGACGAACTCGATCCGAGAGCGGTGGCTGTGTTCGCCTGCCCGGGACCGACGGTGATACACTCGCTCTGCCTTGCCGGCAGAGCCGGTATAAAAGTTGACGGCGATACCGTCGCCGTAGTTCAGGGACTCGGTCCCGTGGGATTATTCGCCGTTACGTATCTTAAAAAACTCGGCGTGAAAAAACTGTACGTTATAACGAGAAGAGAAAACGAAAAGAGAGAAGAGCTTTCAAAAAAACTCGGAGCCGATAGAGTATTCAGTATCGAAAAAGACGGTATAACGGAAATCAAGAGCTTTTTACAGGCTCAAAACGGCGGAATAGGAGTCGATCTCTGCATAGAAACGTCCGGCGCTCCGTCAGCGATACCCGTAGGTATGGATATACTGAGAAACCGCGGCGTATATCTTATTCCCGGTCAGTACAGCGACAGCGGAGCCGTTGAGATACATCCCGAACTGATCACGTTCAAAGCTTTACAGATATTCGGATCGTCTCAGTATTCGATACCGGACGTAAAGGCTTACCTCGAATTTTTGAAAAATAATACCGATTTGCAGGATACGATAGTTAAACTCGGTACTTATTATCATATTTCAGAGGTAAACGAGGCCTTTTCGGACGCAAAAGCCGGTAAAAACATCAAGACTATGTTAATAATATAAATAATATATGAACGAAATTATAATATTTGCCGGGCAGAGTAATATGGAAGGTCAAAGCGAACGCTTGATCGACGATTCTGTCGTACCCGGAGCTTACGAATACAGATACGCGACGGATGAAATACTGCCGTTATGCGATCCGTTCGGCGAAAATCTTTGCTATGACGGCAAAGAAGGCGCGGCGTATGAGGACTATATGGGTATGACATGGCACGAGAAACACGTATTCGGCGGCTCGGCATACGGAAATACCTCGCTTATACCGGAATTTTGCCGTACTTTCATAAAGTATACCGGTCACGGCGTTACGGCGGTAGGAGCGGCAAAAGGTGCTGCGGATATCGATTATTTTATGCCGCACGGTAAATGGTATGAAATGACGGTAAAGAAGACTGCGCGCGCAATAAACAAAACGGCGGATCATTCGGGGAATACGTATCTGATATGGCTGCAGGGTGAAAGCGACGCGATCATTGGCAGAGATACGGATGATTATATAAAACGAATCAAAACGATCGCTCACGCGCTTCAAACGGATATAGGCCTTACGAAATTCTGTATTATAAGAGTCGGGAGATTTACAGGCGACGAAAGAGATACGGCGATAATTGAAGCTCAGAACAGAGTATGTACCGAAGACGGGTTATTTCTGATGCTGACGGAAAAAGCGACGGATCTGAATGAAAAGCCGGAATATATGAATCCGTACGTCGGCGGAAATTTCAGCGCACTCGGCCTGCAAACGCTCGGTAATGAATCCGCAAAAACGCTTGCGCGATACGTAACGAAAAACTAAATCTTATATTGAGTCACATACTATCGGTCGGGGAAAGCCCTTTTGGCTCTTCGGAGAAGAAATAAGCATAATTATACAAAATACAAATTTTGTATAATTATACCGCTCGAAAAAGCCGAAATAAGCCGATTATGCCTCAAAGACTGCTTTTGTTATAATTTACGTATATACAAAAACCTGCTCATTTTTAAGCAGGTTTTTTTGTAACCGTCATATAAAACTTTTATATAACATTAAAAATACGATCGTCGATACGCTTTACGATTCCGGATTGCATAACTGCGCGCGTTTGTTTCTGCGAATCCGTATAAAATTCCGTATCGTATTCTTTTAATACTTTTTTATAAAATCAGCATGAACGGCGGCGTCTTCGGAAAATCCGCGAAAGGCTTTACGGCTGCGCCGGCTGACAATTCAGCTG
>CACYEW010000348.1 GCA_902773455.1 uncultured Ruminococcus sp. | reverse complement strand
TGGGGCGTTTTTACGACGCCGAAGCCCGTCATTAGCTGGCGCTGCGTCGGCGGCGAAGGGCTTACGCAGAAAGGCTTCAGGATCGAAATAAAAGACGGAGTGAAGACGGTTTTTGCCCGCGAAGCCGAAACGGATGAACAGACCTTCGTTTACGACGGCGAACCTCTGCCGGCCGACGTCAGACTGAAAGCTTACGTCACGGTCAAAACAAACGACGGGCAGACGGATACGGAAACGGCTGAATTCGTCTGCGCCGGACCGCTTGAAGCGCCGTGGATATGCGCGGCAGAGGACAGAGCGAACGTACCCGTAATTTTTTCAAAGAGTTTCAATATCGAAAAAGAAATAAAAAGCGCGTATCTGTACTGCTGCGGTATAGGCTGGCATTATCCGCAGATAGACGGCAGGGAGATATCTTTCTGCGATTTTACACCGGCGTTTTCCGATTATACGAAAACCTGTTATTATAACGTTTACGACGTTACGGACGTGTTTGACGATAGTCCCGAACACGGTATCGAAATAACCGTCGCAGACGGCTGGCGGCGAATTTCCAGCACGTTCGTCGATAAACACCTCGGCGGCAGAAAGATCGAATTCGACGGCGTACCGTGCCTTTCCGCCGAGCTTCATATTTATTACGAAGACGGAACGTCTGAAACGGTAAGCACGGGCGAAGACTGGTCTTATCATTACGGCAATATAGTATATTCGAACATCTATAATGGCGAGCATATCGATCTGACTGCCAAGCCGACCGAAAAACGCAAGGTTAAGATTTACGGCGGCAGACCGCTCGGAATAAGGAGATTTCAGACGCTTCAGCCCGTACGCTTCGACGGCTTCGACTGCGTATCGTGCCTTAAAGCCGGAGACGATTACGTTTTCGACTTCGGTCAGAACATCGCGGGTTATTTGTGGGCGTTCATACCGGAGATGAATTACGGCGATAAGATAACGTTCAGATACGGCGAGATGCTCAACGCCGACGGCACGATATATACCGCGCCTCTGCGCGAAGCCGAATGCACAGACGTGTTCATAACGGACGGAGAAGAGCATTCCGCGTATATTTCGTATTTCTCTTTTCACGGCTTCCGGTACGTTCAGGTGTCGGGACTTCCGTACGCAAACAAAGAATACGTCAAAGCATGGGCGGCTTTTTCGTGCCTCGAAGCGGATCACGCGCACGGCTTTGACTGCGGCTCTCCTCTCGTGAACAGGATACACAGTAACGCTTATATGACCGAGCGTGACAATATGCTCTCGATCCTGTCAGACTGCCCTCAGCGCGACGAGCGAATGGGGTGGCTGAACGACGCGACGGTAAGATTTGAAGAAACGCCGTATAATTTCGATATCGGCGCGATGTTCCCGAAGATCGTGCGCGATATACTCGACTCGCAGAAAGAAAACGGGATGATCGGCTGTACCGCGCCTTTCATTTTCGGTCAGCTGCCCGCCGATCCCGTCTGCTCGTCGTTTTTGATCGCCGCGGAACGGGCTTATGCGTTCACCGGCAATACGGACGTGATAAAAGAAGGCTACGAGGGCTTCGAAAAGTGGGAAAAAGTGCTTCTCGACCGCTCCGACGGCTATATAGTCAACTACTCGTATTACGGCGACTGGGCGGCGCCTTCCTACGCCTGCGTGACCGAAGAATTCGCCTGCTCCGCAGTTACGCCCGGTATACTTATGTCGACCGGCTATTCTTATTATAACTGCAAGCTTTTGAAACGGTTTTCCGAAATTCTCGGCTATATGGACAAAGCCGCGTATTATTCGGATCTTTGCGATAAGATCGCCGCCGCTTTCAATGAAAAATGGGTAAATGAAGAGACAGGTGAAACGGAATGCGGCAGTATGGGCGCGTACGCGTTCGCCCTGTGGCTCGGGATCCTGCCCGAAAAATGCAGAAAAGCCGCCGCAAAGCATATGCGCGACGATCTGGTAAATAGAGATTACCGGTTCACGACAGGCAATCTTACGACGAAATATCTGTTCGATATGTTAGCCGAATACTGATATACGGAAGAAGCGTGGAAGCTCCTCAACCGTACCGGATATCCCTCGATCGGCTTTGAGATAAACCACGGCGCAACGACCGTATGGGAGCGGTTCGAGCTGAAAAAGAATCCCGATATGAATTCGCACAATCATCCTATGTACGCCTCGGCCGATTATTTTTTGCACGCTTATCTTGCGGGAATTAAGATCACGGAACCCGGGTGCAGAAGAATAAGCGTCAGGCCGTATCTGCCGAAGGATCTGTATTACTGCCGCGATACGGTCTGTACGATACTCGGAGATATAGAAGTGAAATGGACGGTCGAATTCGGGCAGAAAAATCTCTATCTTACGATCCCTTTCGGCATGACCGCCGATATAGATTTCTGCGGAGTAAAGAAAACCGTCGGCGCGGGTTCGTACGTGATAAACGTAAAAGAATAAAATTTATAAAATTTCACAACATAAAATGAACCTTTTCGGCATTTCAAACGTCTTACTTTATGAAAGAAATCCGAATATGTCGGATAATAAAACCGGAAGGAGATATTTATTGTGAAAAAGCAGATCAGATTCGTATCGTTTTTGTTGTTTTTCGCGCTGATCTTGCCTCTCTTCAGCAGCGCGTCAGCTTTCGCGACGACGGAAAACGCTGCAGAAGCGGCAGCTGCGGATGAAGCCGATTCGATGATATACGCGTCCGGTGATGAACTTGAATATGCATATAACGCGTTATGGGCAGATTGGCACATACCGGCTGCACTCGAATGTGACGAACTATCTGTAGTAAAAGAGTCCATTACACCGATATATTATATCGATACGCCGGAATACGCAAGGACCGGGGTGATGACTATCGAACGTGCATTTGCAGGCGGGCTCGATACGGAACCCCTCTATATCGTTAAGCTTATCGACAAAGAAGGTAATTTTGCAGGTAATATGACCTTCAGGGTAAAAGACGGTGTGGCTAAGCCTTCCGGACAGACAATCGTTTCCGAAGACGGATTCTGTACGGCTTCATGCAGTTATGCGGATCATGCCGAACGTATAAGAAAATACTTGGGTGAAGACGAATTGATCCCCCCGA
>CACYEW010000347.1 GCA_902773455.1 uncultured Ruminococcus sp. | reverse complement strand
TCCGTCAGGATGTTCATAAGCGTCGATTTACCCGATCCGTTCGGTCCGAGCAGCGCGTAAATACCGGGAGTCAGAGTAATCGTGAATTCCGACAGCGCCTTGTTCTGTTTATAGCTTTTGCTGACTTTTTCGATCTGAAGCTCCATTTTTTATCTTCTCCTTTGTTTTATCAAATGCGGTATTACAAAAAGCGACGGCACGATCAGCGTCAGAACGACGCTTACGGCAAGTTTTGGTACGGACGGATAAAGTCTCATAAATCCGGCGCCGTCGAGTAAAAGCGACGGCTGTATGAAGCGAAGAGCCGGATCTTCAAGCCTGCTTTGAAGTATCTGCGGTATTATGTATACGCCGGACGCGACGGCGACCGCCGTGAGCTGATTTTTGAATATCGCGGATACGCCGAGGCTGAATAGGCACAGCGCCGCCGTTCCGATCAGCCGGAAAACGAATATCAAAGCGACGTACAGTCCGAGCGGCATCGCTCCGTTCATTTCGTATCCCGGTACGGTATAGACAGGAGCTTCGGGGTGATCCATTCCGTATACGGCATAAACGGACAAAAACGTGATGAGCGTAAACACGGCGTATATGAAGAAGCATACGGTCATAAGCGCCCCGAATTTTATTTGCGGCAGTTTTTTGCGGCCGTTTTTCGTCGTCACGACGACGTTTTCAGTCGCGTTCACAGTATCGTAGGTCGACAGATAAGTACAGATGAACGCGACCGCGAGGATCAGAAACAGATCCGCGCCGGATCCGAAAAATCTGCCGTATCCGCCCTCGTATATTATAGGTATATCCGTTCCGCTTTCTTTATACGACAAAAGTCTGTCGTATTTTTTTGAAAACAGCTCGAAACCTTCGTAGTGTGTGACGTAATAATCAGCCGCCTTTATCGGATCTTCTATATCCTTCGGAGCGTTGCCTCTGTACATCGAAAAGTATGCCCGCGCTCCTTCGGCGATCTTCTCGCCTTCTTTAAAATACTCTTCCGCTATTTCATCCGCGTATTTTCCGTTCCATCTTTCGCAGTAATCTTTGTAAACCCTCTCCGGATACGGAAAAGCTCTTACCGATATAAAGGAACCGGCGCAGGCCGATATGAGGATCAGTATGAGAGCGATCGCGCAGAGTCTGCTTTTGAATATCTTTTGTATCTCGTAGACAAACAGTCCGTGAGGTTTTGCCGGTTTCGGTTCGCGCTTTATATTCAATTTCAGTTTCGGAAGTCTGATAAGCACGGAGGCGCGGTTCAGATGAAGTATGAAAAACAGCGCGGAAAACGCTATGGCGAGCAGAACCGAAACGGCGACGTTCATTATATAAGACGGCACGGCGGCGCCGAAGAGGTTTATGCACCGCAGTTCTCCGTAAACGTTCGACGGTCTGATCGACGCGAACAGATTGCAGTTTCTGAAGAAGGCGTTTTTGTTTATATACGTTTTACCGTTCAGCCAATGAGAGCCGTACATGAAAAGCGCCGAGACCGCGACAGACAGCGCGCCGCTGTTGAACAGATAAGAAACGCAGCCGGCAAAAAACGATACCGCGATACAGACCGGTATTTTGTTCAGCGTTGAGAGGATGACCGCCGATATGACGTTGATCTCGTTCGGTGCGTATATGAACGCTCTGATATCCTGCAGGCGCGTGAAAGCGCCCGAAAAGGCGGTAAAGCCGCCGCGTGCCGCCGTACCGAGAAACGATGACGCGGAAAACAGTAAAACGAATATAACGCTGACTATCGCGCCCGAACAAAGCTTGACCGCCGCGTAAGAACGCCTGCCGTACCGGTAAGCGTAGAGCGTCTGTATCTCGCCGGTCTCTTTTTCGCGGCGGAACGCGAACGCGGCGCAGAACGCACAGCACGAAAGCAAAAACAGATCGGCGTAGATATACGACAGATACATACCGTAGCCTTTTACCTGCTCCGGTCCTCTGTCAATATCGAGCGCGGAATACTTTTCCACTATCATTTTATAGTATTTCGCCGAAAATCCGTCTTTGTCGGCTTCGGTTTCATACCGGTTCTCCGCGTCGCTTATAACGCGGAGAATACCGATTTTATAGTTTTCGCTTATATTATCGTTTTCGGGGTCGCACAACAGGTACGCCGCGACGGTATTTGCGGCGATCAGCATGACCGATACGAATACGATCAGCCTGTTGCGCAAAAGCTTAAGAAGCTCATATTTAAGATTTTTTGTAAACATATCCTTTAATCGTGTGTAACTACATACTTGCCTGTGTTGATATTTGCAATGATCAATCTATCCTCAAACATTGTGTCCCCTTCATATCGCGCGATCGGCAATCCGAAATAGTCTCCGCAGACAAGCGGATGATTCATATCCGACGTATTTCCGGTTATAAACTCATCCGTATGATAAAGCAGATGC
>CACYEW010000346.1 GCA_902773455.1 uncultured Ruminococcus sp. | reverse complement strand
TCAGGGGAAAGCAGATCGCATCTGACGCCGCCCTCGATCCGTTCGGTCTGCACCGTTCCCGTCCACTTTTGCGTGTTCTCAGGTCGTGAAAAGGAGGGTGCGATCATTGCAAAGAAACAAATGAACAGTGTTAATGCCGCCGCTGTAAAAGCGACGGCTGTGCGCTTTTTCAACTGCACTCCCCCTCCTTTCCGTGTAAATATTTGTCAATCCGGCTTTGCGCTGAGCAGCACCGTTACCGCCGTGGGATATTCGTAGGTGCCTCCGACGGTAATCGAAGCCGGTAATATCGTTTCCGTATCTTTTTCAAAAAACAGATCCGGCGCTTCTCCGTTTTTTTCAAATCTGTATATCTTTCCTTCGCCGTACGTTCTGTAAACCGCGCTTCCCGGCTCGGTCTCACTCGCCGTGCCTTCGTACGTAACGCCGTTCACCGTGAGGCTCACCGACGCGTTCTCCGCAAATCCGGAGCCTGCCGTCATAAAAACCTCAATCGACGCATGCTGATCGAACGCGACCGGAGAATGAGGCGCCTGCTCGTTTGCGATCACAAACGACAGCGTGTATTCTCCGCCAGATACCGACGTCCACCCGGACGGTTCGTCAAACCCGCCCGGCGCGTACATCCATACGCCCGAAGAGGCGCTTCTGTAGCCTACGCTGCTCGTTTTCGCCGTCCTGTATCTTGCGTACGTGACTCCCGAAACCGCAGCCAGCGAGAATGAAAGAAGCAGTGCGGCGATACATAAAGCCGGCATAAAATTATTTACGGTACTTTTCCGCCGCATTTCGCACTTCTCCTTTTAAGTTATCTTTCGTCGGAAATATTCGGCGATATCGCACCGCCGAACGTTCCGCCTTTGATCCGGAACGAACCTATGCCGTTCCAGTTGGCGCTTCCGAGACCCGATCCGAACGTGCCGCTTTCGATAAGCACGCTGCCCGTTCCCCTGCCCGATACGCCGAAAAGCTGTACGGCGTAAGAATGATCGCTTGTGACCGACGACGTGCCGTTTACGGTCACCGAAGCGTTCCAGTCGTAAGATGCATCTACATAAATACCGTCGCCCGTGTCGGTCCAGCCGTTGCTGTTCGCCGCAGCCGCGGCGTAAGCGCCCGTACCTTTCACGGTACTGTCTGTCACGGTAACAGCGCCGCCCTTGACGACGATGCCGGTATAGCCTTCACAGACCGATCCGTCCTTTATGACGGTCGACGAGTCGCCCTGCGGCTGATATACCGCCGCCCACATGCCGGTGATATTGCTGTGTGAAATGACCGTCTGAGTGTTCCAGCTCGTCGAGTTGCCGTTGCCGCATACGCCGACGTAGCCGCTGTTTATCGTTGTATCTGTTATCGAGAGCAGCAGCGGATCGCCGGACCCGTTGCCGTATATCATCACGGACGACTGCGACGTCGTAAAGCTGCAGTTGTTTACGGTGACGACGGAATCTGCGCCGCTCCGGTCCTTCACAAAGACCGCGTAACCGACGTCCGATACGTTGACGCCGTTGAGCGATATTTCCGAAGACGCGCCGTAAAACGCGGTTGACGAACCGTTTTCACCGTTGCCGGCGATATTGCCGCCGACGACCGAGAGGCTCGTGCCTTCCGGGGCGTAGAACATACTGTAATTCGTGCCGGAGCCGGAATATGTGATATCGTGTCCGTTAAGATCGAGGACAAGATCGCCGGAAACGGCGAGCGTTGAAGTTATGCTTATATCGTCAGAAAGCGAAACGATGCCCGTACCGGCGGCCGCTGCCGCGGCAAGCGACGCGGCGTCTGAGGCGGTCTGCACCGTCACGGCCATATTGGACGCCGCAAGAGTCATTCTCGCGTTGAACGTCGGATTAGTCGACGAGAGCGTTACGTCAGTGGCTATGCCCTGCTCGATCTCCGCCCACGTGCAAAGATACGCCCAAACGCCCTCATACGTCTCCGTATTGAAATCGACGGGGTAATAGATCATTGCGCTGTTCGAATTGAGGGATATTCCGTGGTCAGTATCTATCGTACCCTGATATCCGTCGTGCGAGGAAATATCGGTAAGAAAATCGGCTCGGCTAACGCCGTCGACCATAACGAGAGCTCCGTTATCATCGTATATCGCTTTATCGAAATCGTATTCGATCGGACGGATGTAATCGACGTCGGTAAAGCCCGTGACGGTATTGCCGGACATCTGAGCTTTGCCGCGGAAATAGTAACCGGTCATATCGTATACCCATTTCCATTTGACGGGAACGTCGTTGCTGACGTTCTCGCTTATGCTGAGGGTATGACCCGGAAGGATCGTATAATCGTATGCGTCGGCGTTAGTCGAGCCGATATATTTTCCGGATACCGTTTCACCGTTTTTGACGTACTGCCTGTCGGCGTAGAAGAAGATCCTTTTCTGAAGATCTTCCGACATGGTCTCGTTTTTCGAGATCAGCACGGTAAGCTTTACGCTTTCGACGTTATCTGAATTGTCAACGCTGAACGAAACGGTTCCGCCCGTACCGGGGGCGGCGTTCGTTACGGT
>CACYEW010000345.1 GCA_902773455.1 uncultured Ruminococcus sp. | reverse complement strand
GACCGACCCCCGCCACCGGCACCATAAAAAACGGGAGGGATATTTTCCCTCCCGATATTTATCGAAAACGAAGAGGAGGGGGTCGAAGGGGAGCGGTAGTGAATTGACCGTCCGGGGAACGGTCAAGAGCCGCGGTGTATTTTTTACATTCTGTGCCGTTGACGGTCTCTTCGCCTGAATACGACAGCGAAGCCGCAAGCGTCCTGTATGCGCAGATGTAAGGATCAAACGTGGCTTACGGAAGATATAGAGAAAACGCCGAAAGAAATCGCGGATCTTCTGCTTGACAGGATCCTGAAAATGTTTTGAAAAGTGAACCGGTCGGCGGTGATACGGCATGATCATAAACACGGGCAAAGAACGTACGTACCGGCTTTTCGGACGAGGTCGCTTTTTTGACCGCGCCGCCGCGTTCGTTCGGTTTCGAAAATCATTTCCGTTCAGCACTCTGAAAAGGAATTGCAAAAGGTCATAAGGTCGGGATTTGAACAAAAGAGGCGGAAAAACGTTGTCAATAATTCTCGAAAGCGACAGTATCATCCACATCAAATCTTGATTTATTCATAAAAATTTGACATAATTATATATACTGCCGGCATATCGGAAGGGGTATCCCGCGGCGGAAAACGGCATGAATATAACAGCCCGGTCTGCCTGATTTGTTACTGGTCGGGATGAACGGCTTCGCCGCCGTTGACAAATCATCCGTATCATGTTCGAAAGCGAACGTGACGGCTTGCCCCGCCTGATATGCATTAAAGCCGCTGCAACATCCAAAATGAATACGGAAAGCCGGTACAAACCGCCTGACCTTTTTAGGAGGAGTTATACTATGAAAAAGATCGTAATCTTGACGCTTATGCTTGCAATGATTTCAGCAGTGTTTGCGGGGTGCGCGAGAAACGCGCCGGTACAGACCGCGGCTGACAGTGAGAAACTGCCCCCCTCCGTCGGAGCGCCTGCAGACGTAAATATCGGTATATCCATGCCTACGAAAAACGTCGAAATGTGGGATCGCACCGGATACCTGATGCAAAATGAGCTGAGATCAAAGGGATACGCAGTATCTCTTGATTACGCGTCAAACGACGCCGCAACGCAGCAGGTGCAGATAGAGAATATGCTGAATTCCGGCTGTAAAATCCTGATAATCGCCCCTATAGACAGTGATTATCTCGGATCTGTCATGGATAAAGCCAAAGAAAACAACGTTACCGTAATATCATACGACAGATTGATAATGAACTCTGACGCGGTTTCGTATTACGTCGCTTTTGATCCGTATATGACAGGCGTCAAACAGGGAGAGTATATCATAGATAAGCTGCAGCTTAATACAAACGACGGTCCGTATAATATTGAGTTTGTTGCCGGAGACCCGAACGATAACAGCGCAAGATTATTATTATCGGGAGCGCAGGACGTGCTGAATCCGTATATCGACCAGGGCAAGCTTCGCGTAAAATCAGGTCAGACCGATTTCCTTGAAGTCGCAGCGTCGAGCGGGGCTCCGGAAGCCGCTGAGTCGAGAATGAGCGCGATCATTTCCGCAAATTATTCGGACGGCACAACGCTTGACGCGGTATTATGTTCAATCGACTCGTGCGCGCTCGGCGTTGCAATTGCGCTTGAAAACAATTATAACGGGACGCGGCCTATCATAACCGGATACGGATGCGAGAGAGAAAACGTCAAAAACATTTTGACGGGAAAGCAGTCAATGTCTATGTTCGGCGATCTGCGAACGCTCGTTTCAAAAACCGTGGAAATGGCGGACGCGATCATCAAAGGCGAAAACGTGCCTGTAAACGATACAGAAAGGTACGACAACAACGCAAGTGTCGTCCCGTCATATTTATGTGAGCCCGCCTTAGCGGACAAGGACAATTATTATGAAATACTCGTAGCATCCGGCTTTTACAGCGAAAACGATTTGAAATAAAACGCCGCTGAAAACAGCAAAGCAACTGAAACGGCGGAAAAAGAAACCGGTTGTTTTGATTTTTCAGAACGCTCCTTTCCGCGCCGTTTCTGTCTTTGAGGTGTGATAAGCGCGGGCGGTCACTTAATAAAACGTTATACAAAAGTTTCAGCGGCGGGAGAGATCCCGACGAGAGTTGAGTATACTCTGACAAAACGCGGACGCGAGCTGTGGCCGATCCTGCACCGCCTTGCCCACTGGGCGTCGGGCGAAAAATATGACGGAGACGACCTGCAAGCGACGGAAGACTTACAGTAAATATGACAGATGATATTTCGGAAAGGAAAAGCGTATGACAATACTCGATGCCATAAAAAACAGAAGGAGCGTCCGAACTTTTGACGGGACGGCTCTGCGGCCTGACGATGCGCAAAAAATCATCGGATTTGCCGAAAAAGTCGGGAATCCGTACGGTATACCGATCGAATGGAAGCTGCTTGACGCGAAAAAGTACGGGCTTTCAAGCCCGGTGATCGTCGGTACGGATACGTATATCGCCGGGAAAATGCGCCGCGTTCCTCACGCCGAGGAGGCTTTCGGTTACGCTTTTGAAAAGGTCGTTCTGTTTGCGGAAGAGCTCGGCGCCGGTACGACCTGGATCGCCGGAACGATGAACCGGAACGCTTTTGAAAAGGCGATGGAGCTGACGGACGGCGAGGTCATGCCCTGCGTCAGCCCGCTCGGCTATCCGGCGAAGAAGATGTCTCTGCGCGAGGGTATTATGCGTAAGGGGATCAAAGCGGACAGCCGCCTTGCTTTCGGCGAAGCGTTCTTCGACGGATCGTTTGATAAACCTCTTACAACGGAGAGCGCCGTGGCGATCGCCGGCGCGCTTGAAGCGGTGCGACTCGCGCCCTCCGCCGTGAACAAACAGCCGTGGCGCGTCGTTTTATGCGGAAATTCCGCCCATTTTTACGAAAAGAAAAGCCGAGGCTATGACGACGGCGCGTGGGATATCCAAAAGATAGATATGGGAATCGCGCTGTGCCATTTTGATGCCGCGGCAAACGAGCTCGGGATCGGGACGGCGTTTGAGATCTCGGACCCCGGGATAGATGCGCCTGACGATACCGTTTATATTGCCTCTTTCAAATACGAATAAAAAAGAAGGAAAAACACAATGAAAATCGCAATCAGTTATTTTACGAAATCAAAAAAAGGCAACACGAAAAAACTCGCCGGCGCGGTGTCGGCGGCGCTCGGGATCGAAGCGCTTGACGTTGCATCGGATCTTACGGAAAAGGTCGACAGACTGTTTCTGATCAACGCCATGGACGCCGCGAATATCGACCGCGAAGTCGCGCGTTTTCTTGAACGCAATAAGGATAAAATAGGCGAGGTCGTCAATATGAACACATCCGCCTCCGGAGCGTCAACGCTGAATGCGGTCAAAAAGACCGCCGACGCGCTCGGCATCAGGGTGAGCGAAAAAGAATTCCACTGCGCCGCATCCTGGATATTTATCAACAAAGGACTGCCGACCGAAGAGGATCTGAAACGCGCGGGCGAGTTTGCCGCCGGGCTTTCGGAGTAATACCGGCGGCAGTTCACGGCGCGGACGCGGACG
>CACYEW010000344.1 GCA_902773455.1 uncultured Ruminococcus sp. | reverse complement strand
TGTGAACACGAAGGCTGGGAAGCGCATTACTACTGCGTCAAATGCGGCAGATTTTACGAGGATGAAGAAGCGGAACACGAGATCGCGCTGAAAGACCTGATGATCCCCGCGCTCGGTCACGATTTTGAAGTCGTGGAATGGAAATGGTCCGACGACTGTTCAAGCGCGAAGGTCGTTCTGAGGTGCTCCGAATGCGGCGACGAGGTAAAGGTCAAAGCTGCGATAACGCCGAGCGTTGTCGAAGGCAAAACGTACTATACCGCGTCCGTCGTATACGAAGGCGAAACTTATACCGATACAGTCGCAGGCAAAATCGTCTACGGCGACGCTACGGGCGACGGCGCGGTCAACGGCAGAGACGTTATAAGACTTCGCAAATATCTCGCCTCCGTCGATCCCGCCACCGGGGTCCCGGCTGAAGACGTTTATCCCGGAGCCGACTGCAACGGCGACGGCGTAGTCGACGGCAGAGACCTGATAAGACTGCGTAAGTACCTTGCAAATTATGACGACGAAACAGGCGCGTCCACCGTCACGCTCGGACCGAACCCGTAAAAAAAGCAATATAAAAGCCGAAGCGATCCGCTTCGGCTTTTTTATATCCGGTCGTTATTCGGCTTTTTCTTCGGAAGCTTTTTTCTGTCTGAGCGAGACGATTTCGCTCAAAATGTTCTTTTCCTTATATAAGAAGAAGAGAAGCGCTCCGGCAAGACACGTTACTGCGGCTACCGCGGCTACCGTGCGGTACTGGCTTTGCTCGACGTATTTTTCACCGTCGGAGGTGAGCTTCGCAACCGTTATCGAGGTGTAGACGAGCATCGAAAGAGCCTGACCGAGCTTCATTGCAAACGTTCTTGCGGCGAAGAACATACCGCTTCTGTCTTCACCGGTACGCAGAGTGCTGAGCTCCGAAACGTCCGCAACGCACGCCTGCGGCAGAATACCGAGTATCGCCATCGGGATGCCGGCGACAACGGCGACGATAATGCCGAATATATGCACCGAGCCGACGGTCGCGGCGTTCGACAGAGTCGTGATCAGAAACACGCCGGCGTAGATGAAGAAACCGATTATGATCATTTTCTTTTTGCCGGCCCTCGGCGCGAGGCGGTTGACCACCGGGTAAAGCGAAAGGCTTACGACCGTCATCAGCACCGTGAGAAGAAACGTCTTGTCGGACGATATACCCATAAGGTTCGTTTCAAAGTCGGCAAGACCGGTCTGGAAAAGCGTTACCGCGAAGAAGTAAATGACGTCGGAATAAACGAAACGGCGGAACTGACCGTCCTTGAAGGTCGCGAGCAGCGATTTGAAAGCGGGAGTTTTGACAGGCTTCGAATCGATATACTGCCTTTCCTTGATAAGAAACGAGGGAATAAGCATCGCAACGGCGGCAACGGCGCACATTATGCCGATGGCGAGACGGATACCGCCCTCCTGACCGCCGGCGGCGCCTTCGAGCATACCGGCGAGGTTCGGCATGAACGTCGCTATCGAAAAGCCCGCGATATACGTGAACGAAATGTACGTCGATACGTTGATACGGTGCTGCTGGGTATCGCCGAGCTCCGCGATAAGAGCGTTATACGGCGTGCAGTATATCGTCATGAACAGATAGAACAGCATCAGAAGAACGAACATCAGAGTATTGTTCAATCCTTCGGAAGCCGTGGTGGGTATGAAGAACACGCCCGCGGTGATGAATGCGAAAGGTATCGCCGAAGCCTTCATGAACGGTATTCTTCTGCCGCCTTTGAAATTCGATCTGTCCGACCAGCTCGCTATCAGCGGATCGGTCACGGCGTCGAATATCCTTCCTACGGCGGTGATGAGTCCGAAAAGCGTAAGCGAGGCGAGCAGAGGCGCCTGCGTTATGAATCTGCTGAAAATACCGTTCGTCGCACCCTCCGAGACGTTGCCGGTGTAGAGGTGTACGAGCCACGTGGATATGATGCCGGAAAGCAGGCTCCAGCCGAACTGACCCACGGCGAATATCCAGAGTATTTTGTTTGTGATCGGTTTCTTTTGCATTTTTCCCTCCGGTTTACGTATTTGGTACTGCCGATGTTCAGTATATCACAATAACGATAAAAAGTCAATACGGTTTGCCGCCGTTTTTATTCAAACTGCATATATTTCGGCTGACAAAATTCCATTCTTACGGTAAAACGCGAAAAGACTTTCACAAAAAAGACCGTATATCAAAACGGCAAAAACGCCGCCGGTCCGTAAAATCAAACGAAAAGACCTCCCCGTCGCGGTGTACTTCGTAAGGAAGTACACCGCAGCTAAATTCGCCTAACGGCGAGCTGAATTATGCTTCGCATAGCTAAATTCGCC